>JAFRVM010000061.1 GCA_017438505.1 Clostridia bacterium
AGCCATGGCAGCGCGGCTCAAATGAAAATACAAACGGGTTGCTTAGATTTTTCTTCCCTAAGGGGTTTGATTTTCATTCCCTTTCTCAGTTTGAACTGGATTATGTCTTGGCTCTTATCAACACCCGCCCTCGTAAATGCCTTGGATGGCTCTCTCCTTTTGAGGTCTTTTGGGGTGTTGCACTTGCTTGACTTTCTGCCCTGTCAGCGAAGCTGACTGAGGGATTGGCGGGCATAGCCCGCATTTGATGCTCTGGCGTTACGGGACTTTTAGCGGTCTAAATGGCTCCCTTGTGTAAAGGGAACTGTCAGCGAAGCTGACTGAGGGATTGATAATTACCAAATTTTTACCGATAATCCCTCCACCGCTAACGCGGTCCCCCTCCCTTTAGGGCAAGGGAGGCTTATTTTATCACATCCAAGCAAACCAAAACGGTCAGCGCTTGATGCTGACCGTTTTTCTCTGTACGATTATTATTTTTTGCTGCCGCAAAAAGTTCCGTAATGCAACACATAAAACCGGGCTGTGCCCGGGGGTTGAAAAATATTGTAAAATGAGTTATAATAATAAATTAAAGTGCGGGATAAATTTTTCGCATACAAAAGGAGGAAAAAATATGTCCAAACCCACATTTTACATCACGACACCTATCTACTATCCTTCGGGAAAGGCGCACATCGGTCACGGTTACACCACCGTCGCCTGCGACGCTGTCTCCAGATATAAAAGAATGTGCGGCTATGACGTTCTCTTTCTTACGGGAACAGACGAGCACGGACAGAAAATCGAATTAAAGGCCGCCGAGGCCGGCGTTACACCCAAGCAGTATGTTGACGAGGTGGTTGCCGGATTTAAGGATTTGTGGCAGCTTTTAAATATCTCTTACGACCGCTTTATCCGCACAACCGACGACTATCACGAGCAGTCGGTTCAGCGCATTTTTGAAGAGCTCTATAACAAGGGCGAGATATACCTCGGCAAGTACGAGGGTCTTTACTGCACCCCCTGCGAGGCCTTCTGGACAGAGAGTCAGCTTGTTGACGGCAAGTGTCCTGACTGCGGCAGAGAGGTAAAGCCCGCTTCGGAGGAGGCATACTTCTTCCGTCTTTCAAAGTACGCCGACAAACTACTGGCACTGTATGAGGATAACCCCGAGTTTATCCAGCCCGAAAGCCGCAAAAACGAGATGATAAGCTTTATCAAAAGCGGTCTTAACGACCTCTGCGTTTCGCGTACCTCTTTTAAATGGGGCATTCCCGTAACGTTTGACCCAAAACACGTTGTCTACGTCTGGCTGGACGCCCTTACAAACTACATAACCGCGCTCGGCTTTAAGAACGACAAATACGACGACTACGACAAATACTGGCCTGCCGACGTTCACTTTATCGGCAAGGAGATTGTGCGTTTCCACACCATTATCTGGCCTGCAATTTTGATGGCTCTTGATTTGCCCCTGCCCAAGAGGGTTTACGGTCACGGCTGGCTGCTTATCGGCGACAGCAAGATGAGCAAATCCAAGGGCAACGTGGTTGACCCGGTAATTCTGTGCGACCGCTACGGCGTGGACGCTATACGCTACTTTTTACTGCGCGAGATCCCCTTCGGCTCGGACGGCAACTTTACAAACGAGGCTTTAATTTCCCGCATAAATTCCGACCTTGCAAACGACCTCGGAAACCTCGTATCCCGCACTACCGCCATGAGCCAGAAGTATTTCGGCGATAATCTGCCCGATATTCGCGAGGCCGAGCCCATTGACGACGAGCTTATAAATCTTGCCGTATCGGTCAAAAAGACGGTCGAGGAAAATCTCGATAACTTCCAGTTCTCAAACGCCCTTGCCGAGATTTGGAAGCTTATCTCCCGCTCCAACAAATACATCGACGAGACAATGCCCTGGGTTCTTGCCAAGGACGAGAGCAAAAAGGCGCGTCTTGCAACCGTTATTTACAACCTTGCCGAGTGTCTGCGCATAGCCGCGGTGCTCATTACACCCTTTATGCCGGTAACCTCGCCCAAGATTTTCGAGCAGCTAGGAGTGGGCGACGAATCTCTCAAAACATGGGAGAGCGCCGGCACTTTCGGACTTCTGCCCACAAATGCCGCTCTTAAAAAGGGCGAGACCATCTTCCCGAGAATAGATCTGGCAAAAGAGCTTGAGTATCTGGAGGAGGAAAAGAATAAGGCCGCCGCGCCTGAAGCTAAAAAAGACCCGCTCGAGGGGATCGCGCAGATAGGCATTGACGATTTTGCCAAGGTTGAGCTTAGGGTAGCCAAGGTTACCGCCTGCGAGCCCATTCCAAAGGCCAAAAAGCTGCTTAAACTGACTCTTGACGACGGCTATGGCACCCGCACAGTTGCCTCGGGCATAGCAAAGTGGTACAAGCCCGAGGATCTTATCGGTCACAGCGTGATTGTTGTCGCCAACCTCAAGCCCGCCGTTTTGTGCGGAGTGGAAAGTCAGGGTATGATTCTTGCCGCCGACTGCGGCGAGGACGTCAAGGTAGTTTTTGTTGACGGCATGACTCCCGGCTCCAAGGTAAGATAATGGAAAAGATATTCGATTCCCACGCTCACTATGACGATGAGCGGTTTGATGAGGACAGGCAGCAGGTGCTCGAGGCTCTGCGGCAGGATGTCTGCGCCGTTATAAACTGCGCAAGCGACCTTGAAAGCGCGCGCTGCTCTCTTGACCTTGCAGAAAAATACGATTATATCTACGCCGCCGTGGGGATTCACCCCCACGAGGCGGCGCAGCTTCCCGCCGACTGGCTCGGTCAGGTCGAAAAACTGGCGGGCGAGGAAAAAGCCGTGGCCATAGGCGAGATAGGTCTTGATTACCACTACGATTTCTGCCCGCGCGATATCCAGAAGCAGGTTTTTGCCGCGCAAGTAGAGCTTGCCAAAAAACTGAATCTACCCATAATTGTGCACGACCGCGAGGCCCACGGCGATATGTACGAAATACTGCGAAAGTACGCGCCGCTTGCCGGAGTTGTCCACTGCTTTTCGGGCAGCGCCGAGCTTGCGCGCGAGACGGTAAGTATGGGTATGCACATCGGGCTGGGCGGCGCGGTGACATTCAAAAACGCCCGCGTTCCGCTTGAGGTGGCGCAGTTTGTGCCCATGGAAAGACTTCTGCTCGAAACCGACGCGCCCTATATGGCGCCTGTGCCCTTCAGAGGTAAGCGGTGCGATTCCTCGCACATACGAATTACCGCCGAAAAAATAGCGCAGGTCAAAGGCGTTACCACTGACGAGCTTATCGCCCGGGCGAGAGAAAACGCCGAAAAACTGTTTTTAGGTAAAAAATGATGTCCATCGGGAGTGCGCCGCACTCCCATGCTTTTTTAAAAAGGAGAAAAAAATGTTTAAAAACTTTTTTTACGAAAAAGCTCAGCCCATAAAAGAACTGAATTTTTGGCGCAAAGCCGCCATGCTTTTTGCCATAGCTCTGTTTTTATTTTCCTTTTCCACCCTTCATTACTGCCTTATAGGCAGCATAATGCCGGCATGTATTGCCGTTTTTATCTTTTTGTGCGCAAGGTTCTGGAACGTGATCGCCGGAAAAAAGAACAGGCTCGCCTCCATTCTGTTCGGAATCATGTGGACGCTTGTAATTATGGGCAGCGGATTTTTCATTTTCCTTTCAGGCCTTATGTTTGGCGGCTATCGCAACACTCTGCCCGCCGAAAAGGCCGATTCGCCGGTCACCGTTGTGGTGCTGGGCTGTAAAATCAACGGCGAGCACCCGAGCCTTATGCTGGGCGACAGACTGCGCAGCGCGGCAAAATATTTAAACGAACACCCCGACGCTTACTGCGTTGTTTCAGGAGGACAGGGGGCAGACGAGCAGTACCCCGAGGGCTATATAATGAAAAAGGTGCTCATAGAAAAATACGGCATTGAGGCAAGCCGCATTTTTTCCGAGGAGACCTCCACAAACACCGCCGAAAATTTCGCAAATTCCGCCGAGATTATAAGGGCAAATAACTTACCCGAGACAATTTTAGTCTCCTCCGACCGCTTCCATCAGTACCGGGCGCAGACCATTGCAAAAAAGGCCGGTTTTACCGAAGTTTACGCTCTGCCCAACGCCACGCGGTGGTATCTCAGTATGCAGTATTGGTTCCGCGAGTTTGCCGGAATCTGCAAGATGTGGATTGATAATTAATGAAGATAAAAGTTAAAAAGCTCACTTATGAGGAAGTTTTAAAACTTCCCGCCCCAAAGCACAAAAACCCCAAACGCCCGGGCGCGTTTTTCAGATTTCTTATCAGAGCGCTCGGCTCGGCCGATTTGAAGGCGACAAATTTCAGCTATGAAATCGACCCCGCCGTAAAGGTTCTTGAAAAGACCCCCTGCCTGATTTTAATGAATCACTCGGCCTTTATCGACCTTGAAATTGCCGCGAAAATATTTAAGGACAGACCCTACTGCATTGTCTGCACCTCCGACGGTTTTGTGGGCAAAGAGGGACTTATGCGCGCCATCGGCTGCATTCCGACAAAAAAGTTTGTCACCGATCCCGCACTTATCGCTGATATGCGCTATGCTCTGAGCCGGCTTGGCACAAGCGTGCTGATGTATCCCGAAGCAAGCTACTCCTTTGACGGCCGCGCGACCGCTCTGCCACGCCGCATGGGCCTGCTCTTTAAAAGACTCGATGTGCCTGTTATAATGGTCACGACCACCGGCGCTTTTGCCCGCGACCCGCTTTATAACTGCCTGCAAAAGCGCAGGGTAAATGTTTCGGCAAAGGCAGAACTGCTGCTCTCGCGCGAGCAGGTTAAAGAGAAAAGCGTGGAAGAGATAGATGAAATTTTGGACGCTGCCTTCTCCTTTGACAGTTTTGCCTGGCAGCAGAAAAACGGTGTGGAAATTAACGAAAGTTTCCGTGCCGACGGTCTTGAGCGCATACTTTACAAGTGTCCTGCCTGCGGCGCCGAGGGCAAAACCCACGGCAAAGGCATAACGCTGACCTGCGCCGCCTGCGGCAAGGTCTACACCCTCGATACCAAAGGGTTTATGAGAGGGGACGGCGGCAAAACCGAATTTGCGCATATTCCCGACTGGTACACTTGGGAGCGGGAGTGTGTGAAAAATCAGCTGCAAAACGGTAGTTATAAAATAGATGCCCCGGTGCAAATTTATGTGATGAAGGATTACAAAGCGGTGTACGATATCGGAAGCGGCAGACTTATCCACACCCCCGAAGGTTTTACCCTGACCGGTGCGCAGGGGAAGCTTAATTACACCCAGCCGCCCACCGCCTGCTACGGTCTTTACGCCGACTATTTCTGGTACGAGATTGGCGACGTTATATGCATCGGCAACCGCGATATGCTCTATTACTGTTTCCCGAATGATGTTCCCGTTGCCAAGGCTCGCCTTGCTGCCGAGGAGCTTTATAAGATGAAAAAAGCGCAAAAACACGCTACAAATAGTAATAATTAATTTAAATAATACAAGGAGTGTTTAAAATGAGTGAGCAAAAAGGAAAAATCTCAATAAACGCCCAGGATATTATGCCCATAATAAAGCGCTGGCTTTATTCCGACAAGGATATTTTTGTCCGCGAGCTGGTATCCAACGCGAGCGACGCCAATACCAAGCACACACGTCTTGTGCAGTTCGGCACGGCTCCCGCCGCGGCCGAGGAATATAAAATTTCGGTTGAGGTCGACCCCGCGGACGGCACTATCGCCTTTATCGACAACGGCATAGGTATGACCGCCGAAGAGGTGGAAAAATACATCAATCAGGTAGCCTTTTCCGGCGCGCAGGACTTTGTCGAAAGGTACAAGGATAAAGATGCGAAAGATGAGATTATAGGTCACTTCGGTTTGGGCTTTTATTCGGCCTTTATGGTTGCCGAAAAGGTCACCATAAACACCCTATCGTGGCAGGAGGGCGCGGCTCCCGTACTCTGGGAGAGCGAGGACGGCATGGATTTTACCATGTCTCAGGGCACAAGAACCGCTCGCGGCACAACCATCACCCTTAAAATTTCCGAGGACGAAAAGGAGTTTTTATCCTACGAAAAAATCAACTCCATCCTTGTTAAGTACTGCCTGTTTATTGCCGCGCCGCTGTTTAGCGTTAACTGCGCGGTCGAGGGAGAGGGGAGAGAGCGCAGGATAAACGAGACCGCTCCGCTGTGGATGAAAGCCCCCAAGGACTGCACCGACGAGGAATATAAGAGTTTTTACCACAAGCTGTTTTCCGATTTTGATGATCCGCTTTTCTACGTCCACCTAAACGCCGACTACCCGTTCAATTTAAAGGGCATACTTTACTTCCCCAAGTACCGCGAGGGAGCTGCCTCTATGGAGGGTCAGGTCAAGATGTTCTGCGGACAGGTGTTTGTCGCCGACAACATCAGCGAGGTCATTCCGGAATTTCTGCTTCTGCTCAAGGGAGTTGTCGACTGCCCCGATATTCCGCTCAATGTTTCCCGTTCGTTTTTGCAGAACGACCAGTACGTTAAGCAGCTTTCGGCATACATTACCCGCAAGGTTGCCGATAAGATAAACTCAATTATGAAAAACGACCGCGAGCAGTACGAAAAATACTGGCGTTCTATAAGTCCCTTTGTAAAATACTGCTGCATGAAGGACGAAAAGTTCTACGATAAGGTCAAGGGCTCGCTGCTGTTTGAAAAAACCGACGGCGTTATGCTCACCCTCGAGCAGCTAAAAGAGCAGAGCGCGCAGAGCGAAGACAAGGTCTACTACACCACCGACCCAAAATCCCAGTCGGGTGCGGTAAAACTCTTTACCGATAAGGGCAAGCCGGTCACGGTCTTTGAGACGGTCATTGATATCAATTTTATAAGCTTTTTGGAGCACACCGACGGCACGCTCAAATTTTTGCGTGTTGACGCCGCCACCGACGCTCTGGGCGAAGAGGGCGACAATTCTGAAATAAATCTTGAGCACCTCGGAAAGCTGTTTGTATCTGCTCTGGGCGACGAGAGCGTAAAGGTAACCGCACAGAAGTTTGATGACCCCTCTGTTCACGCCGTTATGCAAAGCGACGAGCAGATGAGAAGATACGGCGATATGGCCAAGCTTTACGGGCAGAATTTCGCTCTGCCGCAGGACAGAACGCTTGTACTCAACAGCGCAAGTCCGCTTGTAAAATGGCTGAGCGCTGCCGATGAAAACGACGAAAAGACCAAGCTTGTCTGCAACCACATCGCCGACCTCGCCACCCTTATGACCCAGCCGCTCGACGCCGACCGCATGGCGCAGTTTATCGCCCGTTCCGGCAAGCTCCTCGCCGACTCACTGTCGTGAGAGGCATGCTTTGGCGCGGAGAGCCCCCGCAGGCATTCGTTACGGGACTTTTTACAAACTATAATAAATCAAATTAAATCTTAAAATCATGTGGTGAAGCACTTTTTGCCGCGACAGCGGCGACAGGAGGGTAGAAATGAGCAACAATAATTATACAATACGTTTAGAAAAGGTCGAAGATTACAGAGAGGTGGAAAACCTTGTCAGAGAATCCTTCTGGAATGTCTACCGTCCCGGGTGCAGCGAGCACTATGTTCTGCACACTCTGCGCGACGACCCCGCGTTTATCCCTGCTCTCGATTTTGTAATGGAGCAGGAGGGCAGAATCATCGGTCAGAATATGTTTATGAAAACGGTAATCAACGCCGATGGCGGCGGGGACGTGGAGGTTCTTACCATGGGGCCAATATGCATCACTCCCGAGCGGGGGCGCATGGGCTACGGTAAAAAGCTGCTTGATTTTTCGCTGGAAAAGGCTGCCGAAATGGGCTTTGGCGCAGTTCTGTTTGAGGGCAACATCGACTTTTACGGCAAAAGCGGCTTTGATTTCGCCAGCCGTTTTGGCATAAGGTATCACGACCTGCCCGAGGGCGCCGACAGCTCTTTCTTTCTGTGTAAAGAGCTGATTTCCGGCTACCTTGACGGAGTAACCGGAGTTTATCAGACGCCCGCAGGCTATTATGTAGATGATAAAGATGTGGAGGAATTTGACAAAAACTTCCCGCCCAAGGTCAAATTAAAGCTTCCCGGACAGATTTTTTAATTTAAAGCCCGAAGAGAAAGAAAATTCTCTTCGGGCTTTTTGGGACTTAAAGCTTAGTGTTTATCGGTGTCTAATTTATACAAATAGTCTAATTCGCCGTTAATATACTTTTCGTAATCAATTCTGCAGCTTTGAGAATGGTGATAAAGGTAATTTGTCGCCATTCCGTAACAGTAACTGATGGTGTAGTCGGGGTGAATAATCATAACCCTTTCACACTCACAGGCACTGGGCAGGCGACTTCCTATCATAAAACCCTCTTCGGTCGCCCTTTTTAAAAATACCGCCTTTGCGCGAGAGGAATTGAGGACAATAAACACCCGCTCGTGCCCTTTTGTCAAATCGATCAGTTTTCTCATAATCTTTCTCCTTTTCAAAAATTATATTTCCAAAAAGAGCGCAAAAAAAGACCCATCGTTCCGACAGGTCAAAAGGTCACCTATCGGTCAAGCTTTAGCACCTTGCCGTCCGGCAGGTTGCTGCGTGGTCAACGAGCTTGTCTCTCGCACGCTCTTTATAGGCATAAATATTTAGTTGCGATGCAGCGGTTAGAGGTATTATTTTTAAATCCTGCTGTATCGGCGACAGAGAAACGGTAAACCTTGATATAAAATCAAGTCTTGCCCATTACCGCTCATCTATCCGTAAATACAATAACATAATTTGTTTGGTTTGTAAATAGGACACAATTGTAAGGTCCCAAAAACGGGACTTTGCGAAAATATGTTTATTTGGCATTAGCTTTGTGCTATAATGATACGGAAAACAAAATTAAGGGAATGAAACTGTTTTGAAAAAAGACGCGCAGCAGGAAAAAGTAATTAAAATGACCACTCAGCCGGTCGAAGGTCTGATAGGAAAGTTGGCAATACCCACTATAATTAGTATGCTGGTCATTACCTTCTACAATCTGGCGGATACATACTTTGTCGGCAAGATAAACACCAGCGCCACCGGCGCGGTGGGCGTGGTTTTCTCGTTTACGGCTATTTTGCAGGCGGTGGGTTTCTTTTTCGGCCACGGCAGCGGAAATTTTATCTCAAAAGCGCTGGGCAGCGGTCAGCAGGACAAGGCGGAACGTATGGCGGCGACGGGATTTTTCCTCTCAATTGCCGCCGGAGCGGTTATAGGACTTTTAAGCTTTATATTTCTTGAGCCGCTCTCGCGCCTTTTGGGGGCGACCGATACCATTTTGCCCTACGCAAAGAGCTATTTAAGGTATATATTGATCGGCTCGCCCTTTATAACCTCCTCATTTGTGCTCAATAATCAGCTCAGGTTTCAGGGCAACGCCATGTTTGCCATGGTGGGCATAGGGGCAGGCTCGGTCATAAATATCGCGCTGGACCCGCTTTTTATGTTCAAGTTCTCAATGGGCATTGCCGGTGCGGCAATAGCGACCGTTCTGAGCCAGATTATCAGCTTTTTTCTGCTTGTCGGCGCGATTTTAAAAAGCGACAGCATAAAGATTAAGCCGCGGCTTTTTACCCCGACAAAGGAGTATATTTCCGAGATTTTCCGTGGGGGAATCCCCTCGCTTGCACGCCAGGGTCTTGCCGGAGTTTCCACCATTTTTCTCAACAACGCCGCAGGAGTTTACGGCGACGCGGCGGTTGCCGCAATGTCGGTCGTGTCCAGAATCACAATGTTCGCCTTCTCCGCTCTTATCGGCTTCGGTCAGGGATTTCAGCCGGTTTGCGGCTTTAACTACGGCGCGGGCAAGTTTGAGAGGGTAAAAAAATCCTTCTGGTTCTGCATAAAGGTCTCGGCGATTTTTTTGACCGTTGTCGCGATTGTGGGCTTTTGTGCCGCTCCGGTCATAATCGGGAGGTTCCGCGATGACCCCGAGGTAATAAAGTTCGGCGCTATCGCCCTTCGCGCCCAGATGATTACGCTTCCGCTGATGTCCTGGGTTGTTATTAGCAACATGATGCTGCAAAACATAGGCAAAGTTTACCGCGCAAGCTTTTTGGGCATGGCGCGTCACGGCATTTTTCTTATCCCGATCGTGCTTGTTCTGCCCTCGATTTTAGGGATTTACGGTATTTTGTACGCCCAGTTCTTCTCCGATATCCTCTCGGTTTGCTGCGCAATCCCCATTCAGATGACCGTTTTGAAGGAACTTGACGGTAAAATTGAGCAAATGAGAAAATAAATCACAATAAGAATAAAAGAAACCTCCGGCAGAGGAAAATCTGTCGAAGGTTTTAGTTTTTTTCGGATTATTTAATAATATCGGTGCCCATGTACTTGCGCAGAACCTCGGGGACGGTAACCGAACCGTCGGCGTTCTGGTAGTTTTCAAGAATCGCGGCAACAGTTCTGCCGATTGCTACGCCAGAGCCGTTGAGGGTGTGGACGAGAGCCGCCTTGTCGCCCGAGCTGTTCTTGAAGCGGATAGAAGCTCGGCGTGCCTGGAAATCCTCAAAGTTGGAGCAGGAGGAAATCTCGCAGTAGCGGTTGTAGGAGGGCAGCCAGACCTCGATATCGTAGGTTTTTGCCGAAGAAAAGCCCAAATCGCCTGTGCTCAGGGTTACAACACGGTAGGGAAGACCCAGAAGCTGGAGCACTCTCTCGGCGTCGTTGGTCAGTTTTTCAAGCTCTTCGTAGGAATTTTCGGGGTTTGCGAACTTAACAAGCTCAACCTTGTTGAACTGGTGCTGGCGGATAAGTCCGCGGGTGTCTCTGCCTGCCGAACCTGCCTCTGCGCGGAAGCAAGCCGAGTATGCGCAGTACTTTATAGGCAGCTTGGTGCCGTCTAAAATCTCATCGCGGTGCATATTTGTTACCGGAACCTCGGCGGTGGGGATGAGGAAGTAATCCATATTGGCAACCTTAAAGGCGTCCTCCTCGAATTTGGGGAGCTGACCCGTGCCGGTCATGGATGCGCGGTTGACCATGTAGGGCGGGAAAACCTCGGTGTAGCCGCTCTGGGTGTGGGTATCGAGGTAGAAGGAGATTATCGAGCGCTCGAGACGCGCGCCGAGACCTTTATAGAAGTGGAAACGTGCTCCGGTAACCTTTGCGGCTGTTTCGGGGTCTAAAATTCCGAGGTCTGCGCCGATATCCCAGTGGGCTTTGGGCTCAAAATCGAACTTTGTGGGCTCTCCAAAGCGTCGAACTTCAACATTTTCGGTATCATCCTTGCCGATGGGAACGCTTGCGTGAGGAATATTGGGGATCGTGAGCACAAGATTCTGCTGCTTGTCCTCAAGCTCCTTGAGTTTGTCGTTGAGAACCTTGATTTCGTCGGAAAGCGCCTTCATCCGCGCCATAAGCTCGGTTGTATCGCCGCCCTCCTTCTTAATCTGGGGGATTTTTTTGGAATCGGCGTTCTGTTCGGCGCGCAGAGCCTCGGTTTTTGCCAGAATCTCACGTCGCTCGGCGTCAATTTCCAAAATTTCATCAATAACAGAGTCCATATCCTTGTTTCTGCTGCGCATTGCGGCTTTAACTCTGTCCGGTTCAGTTCTTATAACCTTTATATCAAGCATTTTATTTATCTCCTTTTATTTGTTGTCCAGAAGATTTGCGATTTCCTTCAAATCTTCCTCCGAATAGTATTCAATAACCAGAGTTCCTTTGCCTTTTTTATCGTTTACCGTGACCTTGCGGCCGAGATGCTCGGTAAGAGAAATCTCCACCTCGTCAACAAAAACGCTTCGGTGGGCGGTTTTTTGTGTATTTTCGGCTTTTTCTTCATCCTGAGCAAGTTTTTTTGCCAGTTTTTCAAGCTCGCGGACCGATAATTCCTTGTCTATGGTCAGCTTTGCGGCTTCTTTGCGCTTTTTTTCATCCTTTATGGAGAGCAGAGCGCGTGCATGACCGGCTGTAAGAGTTCCTTTTTGAAGCTCGCCCTGAATTTCCTCGTCAAGACTGAGCAGGCGCAGGGCGTTTGCAACGGCTGAACGGGAGCGTCCGACGCTCTTTGAGACCTGTTCCTGGGTCATATTGTAGGAATTTATCAGATTCTGATAGCCGAGAGCTTCTTCCAGGGGGTTTAAATCCTCTCTCTGCAGGTTTTCTATAAGGGCAAGCTCGCTTACATCCTGATCGCTCAGCTCGCGTATAATGGCGGGAATCTCGTGCAGACCGGCCATTTTAGCTGCTCTCCAGCGTCTTTCGCCCGCGACTATCTGATATCCGCCGCCCTCGTTAATGGGACGGACAATAAGCGGTTGCAAAACGCCGTGAGCGGCAATGGAATCGGCCAGCTCGGCGAGAGCGCCGTCGTCAAAGCTCTTTCGGGGCTGATTTCTGTTAGGCTCAATGTCGTTTATAGGTAAATTTATTGATGATACCTTATCCTCAGTGGCGTTATCGGCAAACAGAGCGCCAAGTCCCATGCCTAAACCGCTTTTTTTAGCCATTTTTTACTCTCCCCTCTTATTTTTCTTTATTATTTCTTTTGCCAGGGAAATATATGCGTGACTGCCTTTTGAGTTTTTATCGAAGTAGATTATGGGCTGACCGAAGCTGGGAGCCTCGGAAAGACGTACCGTACGGGGAATTACGCTCTGAAAAACCTTTTTGGGGAAGAATTTTTTTACTTCGGCGGTTACCTGCTGGGTCAAATTGAGTCTGCCGTCGTACATTGTAAGCAAAATCCCCTCAAAATCGAGTGTGCTGTTATATAAACGCTTTACATTTCTGATTGTGGAAACTAGCTGAGAGAGTCCTTCAAGGGCGTAGTATTCGCACTGAATGGGGACAAGTACGGTGTCCGCCGCTGTCAGAGCGTTGATTGTGATAAGTCCGAGTGAGGGGGGACAGTCGATCAGGATGTAATCAAACTTGTCTCTGACCTCCGCAAGGCGCTCTTTAAGGCGATATTCGCGTCTTTCAAACTCAACAAGCTCGATTTCCGCGCCCGCAAGGCGAATATTTGCCGAAATTATAGCGACATTCTTAAATTCGGTTCTTTTTATTACTTCCATGGCGTGCTTCTGGCCGATAAGCATATCATAGGTGGAAGCATCGTCATCTCTCTTTTTTATTCCAAATCCGCTGGTGGAGTTGCCCTGAGGGTCGATATCCACAAGCAGGACCTTTTTGCCGAGTGCTCCGAGAGCCGCGGCAAGGTTTACGGAGGTGGTCGTTTTACCGACGCCGCCTTTTTGGTTGGCTACA
>JAFRVM010000004.1 GCA_017438505.1 Clostridia bacterium
AACCGAAAAAAGCGATCGTGTATTTACGTCGGCAAAGCTTACTCCGCCCAGCTTGTCGATGACCACGCTGAAAACATAGGGCAAAAGCACAAACGCCGCAAGATTCTGCCACAAATTTTTCGACATAAGCTTTATAAACGCCGGAGCAGCCAGCAAAAACATTACATATACCCACACATACCAGCTGAAACCTATAAACAGGGTTTTAAAATCGCATATTACCGGCAGGATATTAACAAGCAGCAGCTTAAAGCTGAACTTTTTAAGGCATATAGCCACCGGAACGGCAATTAAAGCAAGGATAACCCACCATCTTACCAGAAAGTTTTTGAGGCGCACAGCGACAGCCCTGTACATTTCTTTGACCGTTCTGTAGCGGGAGATGGCGCAGAAAATTCCGTACCCGCTTATAAAGATAAAAAGCGAAAGTCCCAGCTTGCCGAAATCTCCCAGCTCAAATCCGAGCAGAGACATTCCCCCGCTCTCTTTGAATTTGCCGAAAAGCGGCGCCGCCGCTCCTCTTGCTTCGTTTGAGCCGATAATGTTAAAAAAGGGTATTCCCACCCACTTTATATCGGGGTCGACAAGAAATGTCCTGCACCCGAAAAGGTGGTGCAAAACAAGCAGAATAATTGCCAGACCCTTAAAAAATACCGAATGCCGCTTTGTAAAAAAGCTTTTTTGCTTCGGCGAATTTAATTTATGATAACTCATCCCAATTCCTCTTTTTTCAAAAAAGTTTTAAAAGCTCTTGACTTATGGATTAAAAGTCAGTATAATAACTTAGGTTTCAGGCTGCTATGGCTCAGTCGGTAGAGTGCATCCTTGGTAAGGATGAGGTCACCGGTTCAAATCCGGTTAGCAGCTCCATCGTCGTCGCGGACTTTGTATCGTTCGCGACGATTTTTTTATAAAATTCGTCTCTCACTCACGCCGTCGCTCCTCCTCTCCGCAAAAGGTCACGCTCGGCACGCCTGCTCGCTTGCAAGCGCACTCGCGACGGCGCTTTGTCGCTGCCAACCTTTTGCGGGTTTTACGGTCACAGCGAAAATTGACTTTTACACTCATACTCGCCGCAGAATTTGCCCTGCGGCGTTTTTTCTATTCCATTAGTTTACACTAATCGGGGCGCTGTTTCAAGTGTCTATTTATTAAAAAGCCCGATTTGTGTTTGTAAAATGCCCTTTTTGCATTAAAATCTGTTGCATATCTTTTACCTTTGTTATATAATTATAATGTTTTAGTATTGCTCCGAAAGGAAAATGGAAAAAATATGCCCATAAAAATTATGACGAAGCTTCCCGCGCGGCGTATTCTCGAATCGGAAAACATCTTTGTTATGACCGACGAGCGGGCGGCAATGCAGGATATACGTCCGCTTAATATTTTAATACTCAACCTTATGCCCACAAAGATGGTGACCGAGACTCAGCTTCTGCGCCTCTTGAGCAACACTCCCCTCCAGGTGGAGATAGAGCTGTTGCAAATGGCCACCCACACCTCAAAAAACACCCCCGCGGCACATCTTCTGGACTTTTACAAGTGCTTTG
>JAFRVM010000062.1 GCA_017438505.1 Clostridia bacterium
ATCCCAAAAAAGAGTATGACGGAACATATCTTATGATGGACCTTGATGCTGTCGAAAATGAGCCGAGATACAGTATTCTTAAGGATGACCTTGCCGAGTTTACCACACTTTTCGGTGAGATGGAAATCCCGGCGGGCAGTCTTGCGTATGCTCTTCCCCACAACTGGAAAGCATGCGGAATACATCTTGACAGTGAAAATGTAAGCCTTATCAGCGTTGTTATTGAGGATACAATGAGCCAAACCGCTTTTGTCGGACACGCGGGACTGCTTATTGATATGGGCGACCGCCTTTTGTTTGTTGAAAAACTGGCATTTGAGCAGCCTTATCAGGCGACAGAATTAAGCGATATAGACGAGCTTGTAAAAATGCTCTCATCCCGCCCCGAATACTTTGCCGAAGAGGGCAAAGAGCCAAGCGTAATCTGCCTTAACGATGAGGTCATAGGTAAAATAATTCCGTAAAAACAGTAAGTGCGGCGATCGCAGGTTTCGATTGCCGCACCTTTTTTATTTTTAAGTACATTTTTAAAGGGCATTTTAAAGGAAATATTGACATAAAAAAACCGTCCTGTCAGCCAAATATATACAAAGCTTGCGTTTTGTGTATTATCCGTGCTGTTTTTTATTTTTTGCTTGCCAACCTGGACGATTTGTTATAAAATATATTTGATTGTACTTTTTAAAGGGGCTGTATGGGCTTGGAACGCAATATACTTATGACCATACAATATGACGGGCGAAAATACCACGGCTGGCAGGTGCAGCAAAACGCCGTCACCGTTCAGGAGGTTTTTCAGGACGCTATCCAGTCGGTAACAGGTCTGCGGCACGACGTCAAGGGATGCAGCCGCACCGATTCGGGCGTGCACGCCTTTATGTACGTGCTCAACTTCCGCACCGAATGCACCATTCCACCCGAAAAGCTGCGGCTTGCCGTTCAGCACTTTCTGCCTGACGATATTGCCGTTCTCGACTGCCGCGAGGTGCCGTACGATTTTCATGCGCGCTATGCCTGCGCAGGAAAAGAATATGTTTACAAAATATGGAACAGTCCTCTGCACAATCCCTTTCTAAAGGGTCTGGCTCTCTTTTACCCCTACCCCCTTGATGAAAAAATGCTGAACATTTGCGCCGCCGATTATATAGGCACGCACGATTTTGCCGCCTTCTGCGCTTCGGGCAGCTCTGTTTTAAGTACCGTGCGCACGGTTACCGACTTTGAGGTAACAAGGCAGGGCAGCAACGTGACAATGCGCGTGCGCGCCGACGGTTTTTTATATAATATGGTAAGAATTATGGTGGGCACTCTGCTGGATATCTCGCAGGGCAAAATAGGCAGGGATGAGATTCCCTCCATCCTGCTCTCCTGCGACCGCGAAAGAGCGGGAGTTACCGCTCCTCCTCAGGGACTGTATTTAAACAGGGTTTTTTATCCCGCCGAGGCTCTTGAATTAAAAAAAGATTAATCGCTTTTTATGATAAATGTGTGAAAGGGAAATATATATGGCTGATGAAAACAAACGCGATGAGATTCATTTGCAAAAAATAAGAGCTTCCATTGAAAGAACAAAAAAATTCAAGCTTCATGCCAAACAAGTTCTCAAACTGACCGGAATTGCCATACTGCTTTTGTTTGCGATTGTTTTTTTTCAAAACAGAAGCGACCTTACATGGAACGGATTTAAAAACTGGGTTTCGGATAAAATTGCTCTTGCAGGTATAGGGCAGGGATATCCCGTAACCATTACGGGCGGCTACTCAAAGGCTATCGACACATTCGGCGACGCCATAATCGAGCTTACAGACACATCTTTTGTCGTTCTTGATTCTACCGGCAAAACCGCCGCCAGCCGTCAGCACGGCTTCGCCTCCCCTGCCATAAGCTCCACCGACCGCTATGCCCTTCTTTATGACACCAACGGAACAAACTTCCGCATCGAGTCAGTATCGCGCACGGTTTACTCCGCTTCGGCAGACGGTCAGATACTTTCGGCATCACTGAGCAAGAGCGGCTGCTACGCGCTTATCACAAAAGATTCCAGCTATCTCGGCGCGGTTTATGTTTATGACAAAAAGCACAACCCTCTGCTTGAGTGGAAATCCGCTTTTCATCAGCTGCAGTCGGTTTCGGTAAGTCCCAACGGAAAACACACAGCCATTACAGGCATTACCACCGAAAACGGACAGATTAAATCCTGCGTTATGGTTTTCAATTATATCAGCAAGGAGGACACCAAAACCTTTGAGTTTTACGATTCCATGCTGCTCGACTGCGAATTTGTGACCTCCGATTATCTGTCGGTTGTCGGCGACACTGCCTCCTATGTCATAGATATCAGAAACGGAAAATACGTTCAGATAGATTACGACGGAAGCTCTCTGGCCGGTTTTGACTTTGACCAGAACTACGGCACTGTGCTGCTGCTTTCAAAATTCGACGACCTGCGCAACTGCGATATTTTATTTGCAGATGAGGCCGGAAAGATTATAAGCCGCACTCATACAAATCTTAAAGGCGGCTTTATAAAACTAAAGGGCAAAAACGCTTATACAGTTTCAAACAACCGTCTTTACCGCTACCACAACAACGGCAAGCTGAAAAACGAAATCGAAGTGGGTTCAAACATCAAACAGTGCGCCGTTTTAGGCAACAGCGCCTACCTTTTGGGCACATCAAAAATTAAAAAGATAAGTTTGTAAAAAAAACAGCTTTAGATATTGTATATTTACATTTTTTGTAGTATAATATATTGGAATTTTTGCATACAGGGAGGTGGCATATTGGCTGTACTGCTTGACATTCTGCTTTTTGGAATTATTTTTCTGTTTGCACTGACCGCAAAAAAGAATAACAGTCTGGCTGCCGAGGCTACCGATCTGGCGTCTATGTTTTTTGCCTGCTTTGCAAGCGTAAAGTTCAGCAATTTCCTCGCCAAGTCCACCTACACCTTGTTTTTCAGAAACGAAATAGCAGGAAAACTGCTTCCGCTTACCCAGAAGATTTTCCGTATGGACGGCCAGTCCACAAATCTGGAGAGGGTTATGCGCTGTATGCCCAGCTTCATTGCCAACGGTGCAAACTGGCTTGTTCTGGACGACGAGACAGTTCCCGTGCTTGTCGACCGCTACGCCTGTCACCCCGCACAGCAGGCGGCAGAGGAAATTTCCGACCTTATTGCCGGTCCTGTTATCGAGGCGGTTTTCTATTCGGTATATCTCCTGCTTTCCTTTGTTATGTTCAACTTCATTTTTAAGGTTATATTCTCCCTTTTAAAGGCAGATCTTAAAGGTATTGTCGAATATAACGATATTGTACTGAGCAAGTGTGTAGGAGCTATAAGAGGCTTTATATTCTGCCTTTTGCTGCTTGCCCTTTTAAGACTTGCTATGCCCTGCTTCGGTTTTTACGGCACATTTAACGACTGGGTTCAGGATACAATATTCTTTAGAATAATGTTTAACGATAATATATTAATTCATCTTTAAACGGAGGTTTTTTGATGATGAACAGATTTAAACGAAATATCCCCAACTACCTTACAGCTATGCGTATACTGCTTATTCCTTTTATAATCTATTGCTTTATAACAGGAAGACCGATTGTAAGCTTTGCTCTTCTGGCTCTCTCGGCTTTTACCGATGTCGCCGACGGAAAAATAGCCAGAAAATACGGCTACATCACAGATATAGGCAAAATACTCGACCCTATAGCGGACAAGCTTACAATGGCGACAGTTGTAGCTTTGCTGTGGATAAAATACGGTCACAAAATACCCGGACTTACCGTTCTGCTCTGCGTCCTGCTGGGCAAGGACGTGCTTATGCTTATAGGCAGTTCCATACTTTTTAATCTTATCAAAAAGCCTCTGGGTTCCGTGTGGTACGGGAAAATGAGTACGGTCATCTTTTATGCCTCCGCTCTTGCCATAATACTGATCGATATTTTAAAAACACCCGATCCGCTGAAAAGCAGACTGATTTTCGCACTAATATTTATAGCGGCCGCTGCCGCGGTTATCGCCTTTATCTGCTATGTCGGCTACGGCATAAGAACATTAAAGGAGTCACGCCGCGAGGAAGCGATAGAAAAGAAAGCAACCGTTTGATTTAAAAGGAAGTAAGATATGTTATTTGGACCTTGTTCGAGATGTAAAAAGCGCAAAGCCGTTGTTTACGTTTCTTCTGCAGACCCCTCAAACCATGAGCAGAAGGGTTATTGCCTTGTTTGCGCAAAGGAACTGGGGATAAAGCCTGTGGATGACTTTTTAAAGCAGTTTGGAATCGACGACGACCAGCTCGACGCAATAAGCGACCAGTTTTCCGATTTTGTGGATGAGATGGGCGGAAACCTGCCCGAGGGCGAAGAGGGCATGCCCTTTTTCGGAGATGACGCCGACGGAGATTTTGAGTTCGGCGGTGCGCCTCTGATGCCCTCCGAGATGTTTATGGGTGAAACCGGCGATGAAGGCGACGGTGAAAATGCCGGATCCGGATTCCCGTTTGACCTCTCCTCGATGTTCGGCAAGAAGAAGAAAGCCGAAGCCGATGGGGAAGATTCCGGCGACGAAAGAAAGAAAAAAAAGAAAAAAAGAAA
>JAFRVM010000005.1 GCA_017438505.1 Clostridia bacterium
ATGTTCTAAAAAAGAGTATTCAGAAAAAGAGAAAAATATACCCCAAAAATTACCTCCCGAAAAAAATCGGGAGGTATCAGTTTACCTTATCATGCTTTTTCAAACTTAAAGCCTTCATCGGTATGAGTGCAGATTATTTTATTGCCCTTTTCAAATTCGCCCTTAATAATCAGCTCCGAAAGGGGATCTTCCACCTGAGAGACTATAATTCTCTTGAGCGGACGTGCGCCGTAAATCGGGTCAAAGCCCTCGTCGGCAACCGCTTTTACCGCGTCAGGTGTAAACTCTACAGCCATTTCAAGCTTTGCAACACGCTTTTTAAGTTCGTCCAGCATTTTCTCGGCTATGAGCAGAATATCCTCGCGGTCGAGTTTGTTGAACACAATAATATCGTCCACACGGTTTAAAAATTCGGGACGGAAGGCATTTTTGAGCTCTCCCATAACCAGATTTTTGATATCCTTTTGACTGGAGGTTTCGGTCTGCTCTCCGAAACCGAGCTTTTTAGCTTCGCTGACAATATTTCTCGCACCGATATTGGAGGTCATGATGATAACGGTGTTTTTGAAGTCCACCGTGCGTCCCTGCGAATCGGTAAGTCTGCCGTCGTCGAGGATTTGAAGCAGAATGTTGAAAACATCGGGATGAGCCTTCTCAATCTCATCAAACAGAATTACCGAATAGGGTTTTCTGCGCACCTTTTCGCAAAGCTGTCCGCCCTCGTCAAAGCCGACATATCCCGGAGGAGAGCCTACGATTTTGGATACCGAATGTTTCTCCATATACTCCGACATATCGAGTCTTATAACTGCGTTTTCGTCACCGAATACGGCCTCGGCAAGAGCTTTGCAAAGCTCGGTTTTACCAACGCCGGTAGGTCCGCAGAATATAAACGATCCTGTGGGGCGTTTGGGGTCTTTTATGCCCGCTCTGCCGCGGCGAATAGCCTTTGCGACAGCGGTAACCGCCTCATTCTGACCAATCACCCTGCGATGAAGTTCTTCCTCAAGGCGGAGCATACGCTCGCCCTCTTCCTTGGTAAGCTCAACAACCGGGATACCTGTCCACTGTGCTACCACATCGGCTATATCGCTCTGGACAACCTGCTTTTCCCTGTGCAGGCTCTTTTCCTCCCACTGACATTTGAGCCTGTCTATTTCCTTGCGCTGCTCCTTCATTTCATCACGAATCTTTGCGCAACGCTCAAACTCCTGACTGTCAACCGCCTTTTTCAGTTCATCCTGATTGCTTGCAAGGCTCTTTTCCAGCTCCTGGATTTCGGGAGGGGCTGTAAAGTTTTGCAGTTTTACACGCGAGGAGGCTTCATCTATCAGGTCGATTGCCTTGTCGGGCAGAAATCTGTCCGCGATATATCTTGCGGAAAGATTAGCTGCCGCGCTTATTGCCTCGTCGGTAATCTTTACGCCGTGGTGATTTTCGTAAAGAGGACGAAGTCCCTCAAGAATTTTGACAGTTTCTTCAATTGTGGGTTCGCCCACCGTTACGGGCTGGAAACGGCGTTCCAGAGCTGAATCCTTTTCGATGTACTTGCGGTATTCGTTTATGGTTGTCGCGCCGATAACCTGAAACTCTCCCTTGGCGAGCGACGGCTTTAAGATATTTGCCGCGTCGGTCGCGCCCTCGGCGGAACCTGCGCCGATAATGGTGTGGATTTCATCAATAAACAGAATAATATTCTTTGACTTTTTAACTTCATCAATAACTCCCGTTATGCGCTCCTCAAAATCGCCGCGGTATTTTGAGCCTGCCACCATCGAGGTAAGGTCAAGGCTGAAAAGTCTTTTATCCTTTAGGTTTTCAGGCACATCGCCGGAAGCAATTTTAAGCGCTATACCCTCTGCCACCGCGGTTTTGCCAACACCCGGCTCGCCTATGAGGCAGGGGTTGTTTTTGGTTCTCCGGGTAAGTATCTGAATAACACGCTCTATTTCTGTCTGTCTGCCGATAACCGGGTCAATCTCACCCTTTTTTGCAGCGGCGGTAAGGTCTCTGCCGTATTTTTCGAGACCTTTGACCGGTTTATCTCCATGCTCTTCATGCGAACCGACGCCCGGCGCATCGAAAAAATCCTCGTCATCGGTATTACTGCCTTTTTGTGACGCGCGGATAATATCCGAAAGTCTGTCGGCGATTTCCTCAATGTCCCCGTCAAGCATCTCGATTACCTTCACTGCGTAGTTGTCACGCTCCTGGAAAATTGCCATAAGCAGATGCTCGGTACCTACAACCGAGCTTCCCAGACCTCTTGCCGCGGAGGCCGCAAGCTGTAAAATTCTCTTGCTGCGCAGGGTAAAATCATCAAAGCTCAGAACTGTGGGAATACCTCTGCCTGTCATTTCCAGTATTTTTTCCGCCGCACTCTCTTCGTAAACGCCTGCTTCCTCCAGAAGCTCGCGCGCCGCACAGTCCTCCGCTCCGAGAAGTCCGAGCAGAAGATGTTCGCTGCCCACAAATGTGTGTCCCATCTCCTGCGCCGATTTTACCGCGAGATTAAGCGCTTCGTTAGCCGAACGGCTGAATCCTTCAAATTTAAACATAAATTGTCCCCCTTAAAAATCAATTTTTATTCGAGGGCTCTTCTCACAAAATTTGCCCTCTCTGTATTTTTTGCGCCGGTTTCGAGCTCTTTTCCGCTGAGCACGGCAATGCCTGCAGGCAGCATATCAAACATAAGAGCTCCCGCCTGCCCTGTTGTAATGCTTTCGTCCAGTCCGACCGACGCACCGGTGCGAACTACAGAAATAAGTTTATAAAACTCGTCAAGACAAAGCTTTCTTGCCGATTTCAATACTCCGAGCGAGCGGAAAAATCTGTCCTGAAAATCCAGATTATTCTTTAAATTTTCTCTGCCCTCGCGCTCCTGAATTATAAATCGCGACGCTACGTTTTTGAGATTTTCTATGGCGCTCTTTTCCTCAATGCCCAGTGTAACCTGATTTGAGAGAATATACAAATCGCCCGCGCTGCCCGCGCCTTCCCCCGGTCCGCCTTTAATTGTCAGACCGATTTTATTTAGGCCGGAAGCCATCCGCTCCAAAACCCGACCCTCTGCGTGTACCGGAAGGTGAAGCATTACCGACGCCCTCATACCTGTTCCAAGATTTGTGGGGCAGGCGGTAAGATATCCCAGCCGCTCGTCAAAGGCAATATCAAGATTGCGCGAGAGCGCGTCATCCACGATATTTGCTGCGTCAAAGGCGGCGTCAAGGTCAGAGCCCGGAACTATTGAAGCAATGCGCAGGTGGTCTTCCTCCCCCACCATAATGCACACCGGCAGGCTTTTTGAAATAAGAAGCAGCTTATTCTTTGTATTGCGGATAAAATCAAGGCTTACAAGACCTTTTTCCGCAAGTGCGACAGCCTCGTAAAAGGGAATTTTATCGAGATAAACCGCTTCAAAATCGTCTCCAGCAGCATTTATGACCTTAACATTAAGCTTCTGTCGCTGCTTGTCGTCCATACGCTCGGGGCAGGGTAAGCCCTTAATGTTTCGAGCGAGGCGCACCCGAGAGCTTACAACAACGTCGCCGTATTTTCCGCATTCTTTATACCAGTTTTTAATGCTACTCATGCTCATTTGCCTCCAGTTCCCTAATTTGATCGCGAAGCTGTGCCGCGCGTTCAAACTCTTCGGCCTTTACTGCTTTATCCATCTCGTCGCGCAGAATCTCAAGCTCTGATTTTACCCTTATCGCCTGTACCTGCTCGATGTTTTTAACCGGCTTTTTGCCTATATGATATGTATTGCCGTGTATGCGCCCTACCGAAGGCATCAGTTTATCGTAAAACTCGGTGTAGCAGTCGGTGCAGCCGACTCTGCCGCTCTTTACAATGTCGTCAAGCGTAATTCCGCAGGATGAGCATCTTCTTACCTCGCCCGGCAAGGCTTCCGGTACTCCGAAAACCGAGCCGAACATTTTTTCAAACTGCGAGGAAAAGTTTCCGAAAATATTTGAATATCCCTGATTTGCGGCGCACTGGGAGCAAAGGTGCATCTCGGTGACGCTGTCGTTTATTATTTGCTTGTAATGGGTAGTTGCCGTTCTTTTTTTGCAGATTTCACAAAGCATAATTAATCCCCTTTTCCTTAATATAAATTTATAAGCATCTGCTTAAAAATTGCCGAGCGCAGACGGTCGCGCTGCTCCACCGGTATTTCGCGGTATGTCGAATCGGAGGTCGCCGCTAAAATTAATTTTAATATTCGCTGGTCGACAAATCCTCTGTCATACAGATTTTTCAGCATAGCGCGCAGAGTTGCCTGATCAAGGCTGTCCCCTATTCCGTTGACCGTGTGCATAATAGCGGTCGGGCCGTCCATATTTATACGGGTTATTTTGATATAGCCTCCGCCGCCCCTTCGCGATTCCACAATGTAACCCTGCTCGGGAGTAAAGCGCGAGGTCAGAACATAGTTTATCTGGCTGGGAACGCAGCCTATGTAGCCTGCAAGCTCGTTGCGCTGGAGCTCGGCTATGCCGCCCTCTTTTTCCAGCATTTCCATTATGGTCTGAGCCACTAAATCACTTATATTCATTTTTATAATCACCGCTCTTACATATAAATTTGACTTACCCTGACCTTCGGTTACAATTTTACATTAAAGGTCAAAGTAAGTCAAAGTCAGATTTTGTTTTGTTATCAGCATTTATTGGTGGTTAGACGAATTTATCTCCCCGTTGCTTTTATTTTCTCTGTTTTTCGCAAATTTAAGTCTGTTTTTATGAGGCACAGAGTGAGGAGCTGCCGAAAAAAAATACCGTTCGGGCTCATCCTCAAAAAAATCCTGCTCGCAAAAATAATTCTTTTTCCCGCCGTAACCTCTCAGCATAGCCTTTTACCTCCCTGATTTATTATAAATATCATTTGTCTGTTTTTTGTCGCTTATGCACGTCGATAACAAATTTTAAAAACAGGAATATAATACTAATGAAACCACCAGTAAAAGGAGGCA
>JAFRVM010000063.1 GCA_017438505.1 Clostridia bacterium
GCGCCGGCATAAGCCGCCGTCAGAACGCCGTGGAGGAGCTTGTCGGCAAGCCGGTCGAGCGCAGCGAGCTGCGCGAAACTCTTACTCAGATACACGATCTTGAAAGAATACTGAGCCGCGTGGTTTACGGCTCGGTAAATCCGAGAGAGATGCTGACACTTTCGGCTGCTTTCGGTAAACTTCCCGAGGTGCTTGAAAAGCTTCAGGATATGAAGTCGGCCATGCTGTGCGACATCCGCTCGCAGATAGACACACTTTCGGACATTAAAATACTTATTGACCTTGCCATTGACGAAAACGCCCCCCTTACCGTGCGCGAGGGCGGCATAATAAAAGACGGCTTCAGCGCCGAGGTCGACACCCTGCGCGCCGATATGAACGGCGGCAAGGACGTTCTTGCCAGAATCGAGCAGAGCGAAAGACAGCGCACCGGCATCCCCAAGCTCAAGGTGGGCTACAACAGGGTTTTCGGTTATTACATCGAGGTTTCCAACTCCTACAAGGAAATGGTGCCGGAGGAATATATTCGCAAGCAGACCCTGACAAACTGCGAACGCTACATCACCCAGGAACTTAAAGACCTGGAGGCGAGAATACTCGGAGCAAGCGGAAAAATAGTGGTGCTTGAGTACTCCCTTTTTGATGAAATAAGAAAAAGAACAGCCGCTCAGGCTGAAAGAATAAAGAGAACCGCTCACGCAATCGCACAGCTTGACGTGCTGTACTCCTTTGCGCAGGCTTCCTTTGAGCGCGGATATTCCCGCCCGCAGGTAAATATGAGCGGAAAAATAAATATACGCGACGGCCGTCACCCGGTCGTAGAGGCGCTCAGCGACGCGCCCTTTGTGCCTAACGACGCGGTGCTCGACAAGGCGGAAAACCGCGTTGCAATTATAACCGGCCCCAATATGGCGGGTAAATCGACCTATATGCGCCAGATTGCGCTCATTGTACTTATGGCTCAGATAGGATGTTTTGTTCCCGCTTCCTTTGCCGAGATAGGCGTATGCGACCGCATTTTTACCCGCGTGGGAGCTTCGGATGACCTTACCTCCGGCCAGTCCACATTCATGGTGGAAATGAACGAAGTCGCCGAGATTTTAAAGTACGCGTCGAGCGACAGTCTGCTTATTTTAGACGAGATAGGCAGGGGAACCTCCACCTACGACGGCATGAGCATAGCGCGCGCCGTGCTGGAGTATGTTGCGGATAAGAAAAAACTGGGAGCAAAAACACTTTTTGCCACCCATTACCATGAACTAACCGCCCTTGAGGATATTTTGGAGGGCGTTAAGAACTATAATATAGCCGTTAAAAAGCACGGCGATGATATCACCTTTCTGCGCCGCATAATAAGGGGCGGGGCGGACGACAGCTACGGCATAGAAGTCGCAAAGCTGGCGGGCGTGCCCGGCGGCGTTATAAACAGGGCAAAACAGATTTTAAAGAGCCTTGAGGCGGGCAAGGAGGTCTCCGCCCGCAAGACCAAAAAGGACAAGGGTGAGGACGAGGGTCAGATGACCTTTACTACCTCGGCGGAAAAAGAGCTTTGTGCAAAGCTCAGGGCAATAGATGTCAACGCCATGACGCCCATCGAGGCGCTGGGAGTGCTGTTTGAACTCTCAAAAGAGGCAAAACAGCAGGACGAATAATCGTTATTTATTTTAGAAAGCAAGGAGGCGGAAGCTGTGGGAAAGGTAAATGTTCTGGATAAACACGTTGCGGAGCTTATTGCCGCGGGCGAGGTCATCGAACGCCCCGCGTCGGTAATAAAAGAGCTTGTGGAAAACTCCATTGACGCCGGAGCTTCCGCTATAACGGTCGAAATAAAAAACGGCGGCATTACATTTATCAGGGTGGCCGACAGCGGCGAGGGGATTTTGCGCGAGGATATCCGCAACGCATTTCTGCGCCACGCTACAAGTAAAATTCTGACCCCCGAGGATCTTGAGGGCATAAACACGCTCGGTTTTCGCGGTGAAGCGCTCGCTTCCATATGCGCGGTCTCGAGAGTGGAAGTTCTTACCGCTGTCTCAGGTCAGCCTACCGGCACGCGCTACATAATAGAGGGCGGCGAGGAAACTCTGCTTGCCGAAGCCGGCTGTCCTGTCGGAACTACAATAATCGTGCGCGACCTTTTTTACAACACTCCGGCAAGGATGAAGTTCTTAAAAAAGGATGTCAGCGAGGCAAATGCGGTATCCGCGCTTATCGACCGCATCGCGCTCTCGCACCCCGAGATATCATTCCGCTTTATACGCGATTCGCGGGAGACTCTTCACACTCCCGGCAACGGAGATTTAAAAGCTTGCATACATGCGGTGTACGGAAAAGAGTTTGCGGCGAGCCTTATTCCGGTGGGTTACGACCTTAACGGTATAAAGCTTAGCGGCTTTACATGCCGTGCCGAATATGCCCGCGCAAGCCGCAGTATGCAACATTTTTTCATAAATTCAAGGTATGTCAAGAGCCGCACAATGCAGGCGGCTTTGGAGGAAGCCTGTAAAGGCTTTGTCATGACAGGCAAATTTCCCGCCTGCGTACTGTTTTTGGAAATAGCAAGCAATATGGTGGACGTAAATGTTCACCCCTCAAAGACCGAGGTGCGTTTTGTAAGCGAGCGGCAGGTGTTTGACGCTGTCTACAACGGCATAAAAACCGCCATGCTCTCAAACACACAGCATCCTGAATTCAGGCTTGCCGAAAAACGCGCCGCGATGCAGGAGGCAGCCCGTCCGGTTATCCCGCAGGAAATTAAACAGCAGCCTGTTCAGCAGAAGTTCGAAAGGTTTGAGCAAAAACCGCAGCCTGCGCAGATCATAAATAACGACAGAACGCAGCAGGCATCCGAATTTACGGCGGCATATAATGCGCCCCCGCGCCCGGCGGCAGTTTTCAACCCCGTAAATATAGACATCGCGGTTGAGGACTTTGATGAAAAGCCCGTCAAAGAGCCGGAAGAGGTCAAAGAGGAAACGCCAGCCATGCTGCTTGAGCAAAAGCCCGAAGAGCCGAAATATCATGGCCCGCAGACCGATGAATACGATGTCGAAATGTTAAAGGGCATGATAAAGGGCGAGCTTTTTGACACATATATTATGCTTGAGGACGGCGACGAGGTACTTATTATAGACAAGCACGCCGCCCACGAAAGACTGATTTTTGAACGTCTTAAAGAGGGCGCCCTGAGCAGCGCGCAGTATCTTTTTGCTCCTGTTACCGTTACTCTGGAAAAGGGCGAGTATGATGCTGTTATAAGCAACCTTGACCTTCTGGATGAGGCGGGCTACGAAATCGAGGATTTCGGCGACGGCACGGTAATCGTCCGTGCTTTTCCGAGCATTCTGGAGGAAGGGGATATTATCCCTTCGGTCTGCGAGATAGCCTCGGGTCTTTTAAAGGGCAAAATGGACGCGGGCACCGAAAAGATTGACTGGATATTCCACAATGTTGCCTGCCGCAGCGCCATTAAGGGCGGAGATAAAAGCTCGGCGGCAGAGCTTGCCGCTCTCGTTCTTGAGCTGAAAAGCAAGCCGTGGCTGCGCAACTGTCCCCACGGCAGACCTATATATTATTCACTTAAACGCCGCGAGATAGAAAAGCAGTTCGGCAGAGTGTGATTTATATGGAAAAGATACCTCTTTTAATTATCGGCGGACCCACTGCTTCGGGAAAAACCGGGCTTGCGGTGGCTCTTGCCAAAAGGTTTGAAGGCGAGATCGTCTCGGCCGATTCCATGCAGATATATAAGGATATAAGCATTGGCACCGCAAGGGCGAGCGAGGATGAGCTCGACGGTGTGCCGATTCATCTTTCGGGATTTCTGCCGCTTGACGAGACCTACAGCGCGGCGAGATATGTTGAGGACGCGGGCAGGGCTATTGCTGATATTCACAGCCGAGGCAAGCTGCCTATACTCTGCGGGGGCACGGGCCTTTATATAAGCTCGCTTATCGACAATATTAAGTTTTCCGGTACGGAGCCCGACCAAAATCTGCGTGCGCAGCTTATGGAAACTCCGGCAGAGCAGCTTATGGAAAAACTGCGTTCGGTTGACCCCGAAAGCGCCGAAAGACTCAATATTTCCGATAAAAAGCGTATTGCCCGCGCTCTTGAGGTTTATATGCAGACAGGCGTGACAATAACGGAGCACAACAGGCTCTCAAAGCTTGCGCCGTCAAATTATGATGTGTGTTACATCTGTCTGAATTTTGAAGACCGGGAGCTTTTATACGGCCGCTGTGACAGCCGTGTAGACGCAATGCTTGCCGCGGGACTGTTGGATGAAGCGCGCTTTGTTTTGCGCAGCGGCGGCAGGGGAACGGTTATGCAGGCGATAGGCTACAAGGAATTTTTACCCTATTTTGACGGAACACAGACTCTTTGCGAGGCTGTGGAAATACTGAAAAGAGATACCCGCCGCTATGCAAAGCGCCAGCTTACATGGCTTAGGCGCGATGAGCGTGTGCAGTGGATTTACATTGACAGGTTCGGCTCGTTTGACGAAATAACAGCCGAAGCCGAAAGGATATTTACAAAAAAGGAGGAAGCGCTGAAATGAAAAAAGTGACCAGAAGGCTTATTATTTACACAATTTTAGGCACGCTCGGTCTGCTGTTTTTATTTGAGATTATATTGCAGATATATAACTACAACTATTCCAGAATCAAAACCGAAACAGCTGTGTTTACTACCATTGTTGAAAGCATAGAGACAGACGGATATGTTGTAAGAGACGAACAGGTTGTCCGTACGGATAAAAGCGGTGTGTTCGCATATAATGCTCCGGACGGCAGCCGTGTTTCCTCCGGCTCGGTTGTAGCTTACGTTTATCCGACTCAGGAGCAGGCCGAAACCCATCAGAAAATTAAAAAGCTCAGCGGCGAGATTAACCGCCTTAAAGAGCTTCAGGCAGAGAGCAACGCAACAAGCGCTTCCAATCAGAACCTTCTTATGAAGGAGATAGACGACAAAAACCTCAAGCTTGTCAGGGCTGTCGAGGACTGCGATTTTGAAGCGGTAAACAGCCTGCGCCAGCAAATAATGTATCTGATGACAAAGTACAATCTTGTCATTGGAAAAGACGACGGAGTGGATGCCAGAATCAGCGAGCTTTCGTCTCAGCTGGCAACGCTCACATCTTCGGCCAGTTCGGCCCCGGCTACCGTAGGGTCGCCCTGCACGGGATATTTTATAAGCTCAATTGACGGATACGAGGATGTATTCACAAGCACAAGCATACTTGAAATGAGCCCGGAGCAGTTTGAAAAAACCGCCGGTTCGGTAACGCTCAGCGACGGTGATAAGGCGGGTGTCGTCGGCAAGGTTGCCACAGGCTTTACGTGGTACTATGCGTGCCTGCTTGACAAAAAGCAGACCGACGTTATAGAGGAGAGAGCTAAGGCAAACAAGCCGATATATATTGTACTTAACGCCTGCTCAAACGAGGAGCTTCCCGTCACCGTTTCGACCATAAACCGTCAGGAGGACGGAAAGGCTCTTGTGGTGTTCAACTGCAGAATAATGTCTGAGATTCTTGCAAATGTACGAAACGAATCGGCAACCATTATTATAGGAAAATACAAGGGACTCGGCATAAGCAAGGCGGCGATTCGCTCGCTCGACTTTGAAGTGCCGGAGGTTGACAGCAGAGGTTATACGGGATTTATTGAAAACGATGAAAACGGCACTCCGGTATTTGTCCGCAAAAACGAAAATGGAGAGCCCAAAGCTGTCGAAAGCTATGTTGACCCCTATAAGGTGGTAGCCGAAAAGGACTCCAAGGGCAACACCGTTTTTGTTGAAAAAAACGTGCAGGCGGTTTACGTCATACTCGCAAACGAGATGTATTCAAAACGAATAAAAATCATTTACGATAACGGCTCAAACGACAGCACGGTAATTTGTGAGGTCATGGACGGTACGGCGGCGGAAACTTCACGCTACATAAAGCAGTATGACAATGTTGTGGTGGAAGGAAGGAATCTTTATGATGGAAAAATCGTCAATTGAGCGGTGCAAAACGGACGTCGAAGAAAACCTCAGGGAAATCCGCGAAAATATAGCACAAAGTGCGGTTTCAAGCGGAAGAAATCCTGATGAAATAACCCTTCTTGCCGTTACAAAAACCGTTCCGCCCTGGCTTATAAATCATGCCATATCGCTCGGAGTCAATATGATAGGCGAAAACAGGGTGCAGGAATTTCTTTCAAAAGAGGACGAACTTAATCTTGAAAACTGCGGCGTGCATATAATAGGACATCTTCAGACCAATAAGGTAAAATATATCGCCGGCAAGGTGCAGATGATAGAATCGGTAGACAGCGTACGCCTGGCTTCGGAGATAAGCAGGCTCTCGCTGGCTGCGGGAGTGTGCACCGATGTTCTCATAGAGGTCAATATCGGCGGCGAAGAGAGTAAATCCGGGGTAAAACCCGAGCAAACTCTGGAATTAATCGAAGAAATTTCAAAATTTAAGGGAATTTCTGTAAAAGGATTGATGACAATCCCGCCTATATGTGATATAATAAGCAGAACGGAAAAATATTTTTCCGATATGAATAAACTGTTTATTGACATTGGAAGCAAAAACATAGATAATGTTGATATGAAACATCTGTCTATGGGGATGTCGGCTGATTACCGCGAGGCAATAAAGCACGGCGCAACAACAGTCAGAGTGGGAACAGCATTATTCGGATCAAGAAAGTATTAAATTAAACAGGAGGATATAAAAATGAAGATAACAGATAAGCTTTCAAACATTATTTTCGGAGATCCCGAACAGGAAGCGGCATTAGAGGAAGAACTGGAAGAAGCAGCGGAGAACGAGGATGAAGCAGTAGAGGAAATTTTTGCTTCCCAGCCCGAAAAACCCAAGCGCGCTCCCCGTTACAATCCCAGAAACAACGAATCAAACAAGGTTGTAAATATCAGCACAACCGCCCAGCTTCAGATGGTTATGGTTCACCCTGTAAAATATGCCGACGCGCCTCATATTGCAAGCAATCTGCTTGAAAAACGCACGGTTATTGTCAATTTTGAGAGCATGACAGATAAGAAAGAAAAGAAACAGATTCTGTGCTTTTTAACAGGCGTTACATTCGCCACAAAGGGAAATATCAAAAAGATTTCCGACGTTGCCTATCTGCTTACTCCTTATAATGTCGAGCTTACCGACGAAAAAATCAAGGCCGATTATGAATCGGGCAATTACAGTGACGAGGACGCAGTGGACTTTGAGGACTGATTGATTTAACTTTTTCGCAGCTTTAATTTACACGCTATTAACTAAGGGGGAGCAGCTAAGATGCTTAGTCTTAACGAAATAAGAAACGTCCATTTCAGAAAATCCAATTTTAACGGATATAAGTCGGAGGACGTAGAGGCTTTTATCGATGAGGTCCAGGAGTCGTATGACCAGCTTCTGCGTGAAAACGCCGAGCTTCAGAAAAGAGTGGACGTGCTTGCGGGCAAGCTGGACGAATACCAGCACGAGGAGGACGGGATTCGTTCCGCTCTTATCAACGCCCAAAAGCTGGGAGATGCTTCCCTGCGCGATGCAAAGCACAAGGCGGAAATCATTTTAAAAGACGCGACAATCAAGGCGGAAAAAATCGTTGCCAACGCGCAGGTTGAAATCCGCCGTGAAAAAGAGATTGTCGAAAGAATGCAAAAGGACGTAGCCGACTTTAAAACCAATCTTTTAAAGCTTTACAAAGAGCATCTTATGCTTATCAACAATATTCGCAGCGAAGAGGTGCTTCGCCCTCAGACCCGCGAATACGCCAATGCCGTACACATTATTGACACACCCTTTGCCGACGAGCGCTACGGTGCGCCTCAACCCGACATTCAGGACTATATGCAGCAGCCTGCAAATATGGGCTACGGCATGGATATTCAGCAGGGCGATATTCCTTACGGCCAGCCAATGATGCAGCCCGATATCCCTTCGGGTCAGATCCCCGTATCGCCCATGCCCGATCAGCAGTACGGCGCACCTCAGGATTTTCAGCCCGTTGCATTTGATATGCCCGTAAAGAAAGAGCCCTCCACAGGAAAGTCAAATCAGGGCTTTGTCACCGATAATCCCGCACCCGCGCCCGAGGCTCCCTTTACCACCGAGAATCCCGCCTTTGGGGGAATAGATTACGGCGCACCCGCAATGCAGCCTGAACAGAGTCTTTCCGGCAACGGTTTTTCGGTAAATATGCCTTCGGAGCCCCAGCCCTTTGAGCAGGACTTTTCCGCACCGGAAATTCCCGCTCCTCAGCCGGAGGAAAGCGGACGCGGCGGATTTTTCAGAAGAAAAAAACGCGGCTGATAAATTAGATTTCACAGAGGAGATTACACACTATGGCTCAGGACTATAACAAGACACTTAACCTGCCTTCAACCGAGTTCCCCATGCGCGCCTCTCTGCCCCAGAGGGAACCCGTTATGCTGGAAAAATTCTATGAAAACGATATATACTCAAATATGCTCAGACGCAACGAGGGAAAACCTTTGTTCGTTCTTCACGACGGACCTCCTTACGCTAACGGAGATATACATCTCGGCACTGCTTTAAACAAGACCTTAAAGGATTTTGTTGTCCGCTATAAAAATATTGCGGGCTTTAAGGCTCCCTTTGTGCCCGGATGGGATACCCACGGTCTGCCCACAGAGCTTAAGGCAAGAAAACAGGCAGGCGTAGGCAACTCCACAACAATGTCGGACGCCGAGCTTCGCAAGATCTGCCGTCAGTTTGTTGAGGGATATATCGATGATCAGAGAAACCAGTTTAAGCGTCTCGGCGGTCTTGGCGAGTGGAACAATCCTTATATTACCCTTTTGCCCGAATTTGAGGCAAAACAGATAGAAGTATTCAGCGAGATGGCCTGCGGCGGTCACATTTACCGCGGCAAAAAGCCGGTTTACTGGTGCCCCGACTGCCAGACAGCCCTTGCAGAGGCTGAAATCGAGTATGCCGAGGACGAGTGCTTCTCTATTTATGTTAAATTCAAGGTTAAAAATGACAACGGCAAGCTTGCCGCAATGGGCGCTGACCTTGAAAATACTTACTTTGTCATCTGGACAACCACAACATGGACACTTCCCGGAAACCTCGCCATATGCGTAGGTCCCGAGTTTACTTATAATCTTATAAAGGCCGGCGGCCAGTATTACATTATGGCCGAAGCTCTTTACGAAAACGCCATGAAGGCGGGAGAAATTGCCGAATACGAGGTTGTCGGTCAGATAAAAGGCAGCGAGCTCGAATTTATGACAGCCTATCATCCCTTCCTTGACCGTGAATCGCTTGTTATCGTCGGCGATCACGTCACGCTTGAAAGCGGTACGGGCTGCGTTCACACTGCTCCCGGTCACGGCGTTGACGACTATATCGTATGTAAAAAATATCCCCAGATCCCCATTGTTGTTCCTGTTGACAGCAAGGGATTCCTTACCGAAGAGGCCGGACAGTTCTGCGGTCTTAAGACCGACGACGCAAACAAGGCAATAGCTAAGCACCTTGAAGAGACCGGCTATCTTTTTGCTATCGAAAAAATCATCCACCAGTATCCTCACTGCTGGAGATGTAAAAATCCCATCCTCTTCCGTGCCACTGAGCAGTGGTTCTGCTCGGTTGACAGCTTTAAGGAGAAGGCTGTCGAGGCTATCAAGGGCGTTAAGTGGAATCCCGAATGGGGAGAGGAGAGAATCAAATCCATGGTTCTCGACCGTGCCGACTGGTGCATATCCCGTCAGAGACGCTGGGGCGTTCCCATTCCCATCTTCTACTGCAAGGACTGCGGCAAGGAGATTATCGACCGCGAAGCCATGGCGGCTGTTTCAAAGCTGTTTGCCGCCGAGGGCTCCGATTCGTGGTACATCAAAGATGCTTCCGAAATTTTGCCCGAGGGCTTTAAGTGCCCCCATTGCGGAGGAAACAGCTTTGATAAAGAACAGGATATTATGGATGTCTGGTTTGATTCCGGCGTGACCCACGCCGCTGTCTGTGATGCCAGAGATTACCTCAAATGGCCTGCCGACCTCTATCTTGAGGGCGCCGACCAGTACCGCGGATGGTTCCAGTCCTCGCTTTTGACATCTGTTGCATGGAGAGGCAAGGCTCCCTACAAGGCTGTCGTCACCCACGGCTGGGTTGTTGACGGCAAGGGCGAGGTTATGCACAAATCCAAGGGCAACGGCATTGCTCCCCAGGAGATCATCGACCAGTACGGCGCCGATATTCTTCGTCTGTGGGTCGCATCCTCCAACTATCACAGCGATATCCGCATCTCAAAGGATATCTTAAAGCAGCTTTCCGAATCTTACAGAAAAATCAGAAATACCGCCCGTTACATCATAAGCAATCTTTACGACTTTGACCCGAATACCGACAAGGTTGAAGTGTGTCAGCTGGAAGACCTTGACAAGTGGGCTCTTGAAAAGCTTAAATGGCTTAATAAGGAGTGCCGCGCCGCTTATGACGAATACGAGTTCTATCAGGTATATCATAAGATAATCAACTTCTGCGTTGTCGATATGTCAAACTTCTACCTTGACATTATAAAAGACCGCTTATATTGCGAAAAGGCTGACAGCAAGGCTCGCAGATCTGCTCAGACCGCCATTTATACAATTCTTGAGCAGCTTACCCTTCTGCTCGCTCCCATCCTTGCCTTTACCTGCGAGGAGATTTGGAGCTTTATGCCCCATGATAAAAATGCCGACAGCGGCTCGGTAATGTACAACGATATTCCCGCTGCGCCCGAGGTCGGGGCGGACGACGCCTTTATGGCACGCTGGGACAGAATTATGGATATCCGCAACGATGTTCAGAAGGCTCTTGAGCTTGCCCGCGGCGAAAAGGTTATCGGAAAATCGCTTGAGGCTGACGTAGTTCTTACCTGTGACGGCGAGCTTTACGACTTTATCTCTTCGGTTAAGGACGATCTTGCAACCGTATTTATCGTTTCCTGCGTTGACCTTGAACGCGGCGGCGAAGGCGCATTCTCAGGCGAGACAGAGGGTCTCTATGTTACCGTCAAGCCCGCTACCGGCGAAAAGTGCGAACGCTGCTGGACATATTCTCCCACTGTCGGACAGGACAGTGAGCATCCCACCCTTTGCAGCCGCTGCGCAGCCGCGGTAAAAGAGTAATATATTTTTCCGAAAGGTAAGGGTCAAATGTTTTTAGTTTCTCTTTTGGCTGTGGCGCTGCTTGTTGCAGTCGATCAGATAACAAAATATCTTGTTATAACCAATATCAAACCGGTGGGCAGCGTTAACGCCATACCGGGGGTGCTCAACTTTACCTACACCGAAAATACCGGAGCGGCCTTCGGCATTTTAAAGGACAGCAGATGGGTGTTTATTGTCGGCACTATTTCGATAATAATTGTTGTGCTGTACTTTATGTGCAAAAAGGTGTTTGTGCACCCGATAGGCAATATTGCCGCCGTTTTGGTTGTGGCCGGCGGAATAGGCAATATGATCGACCGCCTTTCCATTGGATATGTCATTGACTTTATTGACGTTTCACCCCTTTTTGAGTACGCAGTATTCAATTTTGCCGATTGCTGCGTTTGCGTCGGCGCGTGCTTGCTGATAGTTTACATTCTGTTTCTTCACGATAGAAAGAAGCCCAAAACAGAGGCGGCCGACGCTGCCGCCGAAACCGTCCGGGAGGACGGATCTGATTGATTATGGATCAGAAAGAAATTACAGTTGACGAGAGCCGTGAGGGCGAGCGCCTTGACAGCCTGCTTGCCTCGCTTGACGAGGAGCTCACCCGCAGCTTGGCTCAAAAGATTATCGAAGATGGAAATGTGCTTATAAACGGTTCTGTCGCCGCAAAAAGCCGTAAGGTAAAATGCGGAGACAGAATTTGCTATGTAGTGCCGCGGGCGGTGCCGTATACAGCGCAGGCTGAAGATATTCCGCTGGATATAGCCTACGAGGACGGCGACCTGCTTGTTGTCAACAAGCCGAAGGGCATGGTAGTGCACCCTGCCGCCGGCAATTACGGCGGAACGCTTGTAAATGCTCTGCTTGCCCATTGCGGCGACAGCCTTTCGGGCATAAACGGGGTTATGCGTCCCGGCATTGTCCACCGTATTGATAAGGATACCAGCGGTCTGCTCATTGTGGCGAAAAACGATTTTGCTCACAGCGGCCTTGCCGAGCAGATAAAGGCTCACTCCTTTCTGCGTGTATATCAGGCGGTGGTTTACGGGCATTTTAAAGAACCCGAGGGGAGAATTGAAGCCCCCATCGGCCGTCACCCGACCGAACGCAAAAAAATGGCGGTGGTTTATAAAAATTCCAAACCCGCCGCTACAAATTATAAGGTTGTCGCAAGCTATGAAGGCTTTGACCGTGTCTCCTTGCGGCTTGAGACCGGAAGAACTCATCAGATAAGAGTACACATGGCGTATATCGGTCACCCTGTTGCGGGCGACCCGGTTTATGGACCGAAAAAGGTTATCACTTCGCTCCAAGGTCAGTGTCTGCACGCAGGCGAGATAGGCTTTATTCACCCGAGAACAGGCGAGTATATCCACCTTGTAAGCGGGCTTCCGGAGTACTTTACTGAATTTTTAAAATCAATCGGGGGAGAGGTCTGAGCTTGAAAAATATTTTTGACGGAATTTTGATAGCTTCCGACCTTGACGGTACGCTTATTACCGGCGAATATACCGTGCCCGGGGCAAACCTTGAGGCTGTGCGGTATTTTTGCGAAAACGGCGGCAGCTTTGCTTTCTGCACCGGGCGGGCGTATAATTCGTGCGCCGGTTTTGTGGATGAGGTTAAGCCCAATGTTCCTTGCATTCTTCTCAACGGCGCGATGATTTTTGACTGTAAGGCGAAAAAGCCGATTTGGGAGGCGTTTTTGTCTGATGATATGCTTGATTACGTCAAGTTGGTCTATGAGAAATTCCCAACCGTCGGCGTTGAACTTTTCGGCAACCGCGGCTTGTTTATTCTGCGGCTCAGCCCTATGATGGAGCGGCATCTTATAAACGACAGATCGCCCTATACAATGTGTACGGGTTTTGAGCAGGTTGACGGAAACTTTTACAAGGCTCTTTTTGTGGGTGAGCCTGAAGAAATCGCGCAAATCGAAGAATTTGCCGCTTCCATAAAACACGATGATGTCACCTTTGTCACATCGGCGCCCAGCTATCTTGAACTTATCCCGACAGGTGTAAATAAGGGAAATGCATTGCTTCGCCTGGCGAAAATTCTGGGGATAGAGCATAAAAACACATACGCGATAGGCGATTATTATAATGACGCCGAGCTTATCCGCGCGGCGGGAACGGGAGTGTGCGTTGCTTCCGCCCCCGACTCTATAAAGAGAATATCCGATTTAGTGGTATGTAATTGTGAGCAGGGCTCTATCGCCCGGCTTGTTTCACATATATTGACTAAGAACAACCAGGTCAATCAGGAGGTTTTTAAAATGGATTTTCAAAAGAAGAAAGAGCTGCAGCTCCAGGCGTGCAGGGTTCGTCAGCATGTAATTGAAGGCACCTTCAACGCAAAATCGGGTCATCCCGGAGGTTCGCTTTCCGCAACGGATATTATTACATATCTTTACTTTGCGAAGATGAATGTCGACCCCGCCAACCCTGCGTGGAACGACAGAGACCGCTTTGTTTTATCAAAGGGTCACGCGGCACCCGCGCTTTACGGAGCTCTTGCGGAAAAAGGATTTTTTGATCCCGAGCTTATAAAAACCCTTCGCCACCCCGGCTCTATTCTGCAGGGTCACCCCGATATGAAGTCGGTTCCCGGCGTTGATATGAGCACAGGCTCTCTCGGTCAGGGCATATCGACCGCTGTCGGTATGGCTATCGACGCAAAAGTAAAGGGCAGAAAGAATAAAGTTTATGCTGTGCTCGGCGACGGAGAAATCCAGGAAGGTCAGGTTTGGGAGGCAGCTATGCTTGCCGCTCACAAAAAGCTTGATAATCTTGTAGCCGTTGTAGACAACAACAATCTCCAGATAGACGGAGAGATTTCCACGGTTGTTTCCCCTTACCCCATTATAGATAAATTTGCCGCCTTCGGCTGGTATGTTCTCACTGTCAACGGTCACGATTTCGACGCCCTGGAAAAGGTATTTGCCGAAGCCGATTCGGTAACCGGCAAGCCTGTTATGATAGTTGCAAGCACCGTTAAGGGCAAGGGCGTATCCTTTATGGAAAATAAGGTTGACTGGCACGGAGTTGCTCCCAACGCCGAGCAGTATGCCGCCGCTATGGAAGAGCTTGAAAAACAGTATAAAGCTTTGGAGGTTATGTAATTATGTCCGATGTAGTAAAAAAGGCGACCCGAGAGGGTTACGGCGCAACCCTTGTTGAGCTGGGCACCGAAATTCCCAATATGTACGTTATGGACGCTGACCTTGCGGCCTCCACAAAAACAGGAATGTTTCAAAAGGCTTATCCCGAACGTTTTATCGACTGCGGTATCGCCGAGCAGAATATGATGTCGGTTGCCGCCGGTCTTGCAAGCGAGGGCAATGTTGTATTTGCTTCCAGCTTTGCAATGTTTGCTTCGGGCAGAGCCTTTGAGCAGATTCGCAACTCTATTGCATACCCCAGAAACAATGTTAAAATCGGCGCTTCCCATGCCGGTATTTCGGTAGGCGAGGACGGAGCCACTCACCAGTGCTGTGAGGATATTGCCATTATGCGCGCAATTCCCAATATGGTTATAATCAATCCTGCCGATTACACCGAGGCTTGTCTTGCTACCAGAGCCGCTGCTAAATATTACGGCCCCGTATATCTGCGCTTCGGACGACTTGCCGTTCCCATCATTTTCGGCAGCGACCACAAGTTTGAAATAGGCAAGGGCGATATCCTTTCCGACGGTACCGATGTTACCATTATCGCAACAGGCCTTATGGTTGACCGCGCTATTGCCGCAAACGAGCTTCTTAAAAACGAGGGAATAAGCGCGCGTATAGTCAATATGGCGACCATCAAGCCCATTGACCGTGAGCTTGTCATCGACAGCGCAAAAAAGACCGGCGTTATCGTCACCGTTGAAGAGCACAACATCATCGGAGGTCTCGGCAGTGCCGTTGCCGAAACGGTTTGTGACAGCGATTGCCCCGTTCCCGTTCTGCGCATAGGCGTGAGCGATGTATTCGGTCAGAGCGGCGCGGCGCTTGATCTGCTTGATATTTACGGTCTTAACAGCAAAAATATCGCAAGAACAGCTAAAAAGGCGATTGAATTGAAATAAAACAACAAAAGAAAGAACTGTTTAGTTAAACGTTAAAAGGAGAATGGAATATTGCCATTCTCCTTTTTTGCTGATGTTTAATTTATTGGAACCGCATTGAAGAACATTTCTCGTCAATGTAAACTTCCAAATTCGACAATTAGAGGTCTTTTATAATGGAACAATTGCTAAAAAGAAAACCTAACAGGTTAA
>JAFRVM010000064.1 GCA_017438505.1 Clostridia bacterium
CATAAGACCCTTGACAAGCTTTTTGATATCATCGGAGCATCTTGTGCTGTGCAGAATCTCTTTTGCAATTCTGGGCTGCTGATCCCACTGCTTGCCGGAGTTTGCGTGGTTGGTATCGATAATAACGCCGGGGTTTGCAAGACCGAATTTTTGATACATCTCATTGAGCAGCATTAAGTCCTCGTAGTGATAATTGGGCAGAGAACGTCCGTGCTTATTGGAATAGCCGCGCAAAATGGCGTGGGCAAGCGGGTTGCCGCCGCTTGTAACCTCCCAGTTTGAATAAACAAAGGTGTGAGGATGCTGCGCGGCTGTTATGGCGTTGAGCATAACAGAAAAGTCGCCGCCTGTGGGGTTTTTCATTCCCACGGGCAGATCAAGCCCGCTTGCGGTAAGTCTGTGCTGCTGATTTTCGACCGATCTTGCGCCTACCGCAACGTAGGAGAGAACGTCGGCAAGATACTGGTGATTTTCGGGGTAGAGCATCTCGTCACCGCATGAAAAACCGGTCTGCTCAAGCGCCTTTATATGCATTTTGCGAATAGATATAAGACCCTTTAGCATATCGGGACTGCTGTTGGGGTCGGGCTGGTGGAGCATTCCCTTGTAGCCGTCGCCTGTTGTGCGGGGCTTGTTGGTGTAGATTCTGGGAATAATTATTATTTTATCCTTAACCTTTTCCCGCAGGTCGCTAAGGCGTCCGATATATTCAAGTACGGCGTCCTCACGGTCGGCGGAGCAGGGGCCGATAATAACAACCAATTTATCGCTCTCACCGAGGAAGACCTTTCTAATCTCTTCATCATTCTGCTTTTTTCTCTGTACCGATTTTTCGGACAATGGATACATTTCCTTTACGACTCTCGCGGTGGGAAGCTCCCTTTTAAATTCCATATTCATAACTTCAGGCGTCCTTTCCTAAATCAAAAATTTTGCGCTGATGGGTTGATTCTATCATCATTTTTTCCATGCTTTCCCTGTCGCCCTCGGCAATATACCGGCGAAGCTTATTAAACTGATTGATAAATAAATCCATCTGCTCAAGCAGCCGGTCGCGGTTGAGGGTAAAAAGCTCCGACCACATTTTTTCATTTATCTTTGCTATTCTGGTCAAATCTCTGAATGAGTCGCCGGAAAAGCTGGCGAGATTTTCATTATCGCGGCAGGTCATAAGCGATACCGCGATGCAGTGGGTAAGCTGAGAAAGAAAAGCAATCATCTGGTCGTGCTTTTCGGGGGTAAGAGTGGTGATATTGCCAAAGCCGAGAATGCTTCCGAGCTGTTTGCAGGCTTCGATTGCCTCCTGCGTATTGGCGGGGGTGGGGGTCACGATGTAGTTTGCGCCCTTGAAGATGTTTTTGTCGGCAAATTTTACTCCGCTGCTCTCGCGTCCCGCCATTGGGTGAGCGCCGATAAATTCCAAATCTTCGCGCAGAACCTCCTGCATATCGTAAACCACGCACCTTTTTAATCCCGTAGTGTCGGTCAGCAGTGCACCGCTTTTAATGTATTTTTGATTTTCCTTTATCCACTCGAGCAGGGTGTGGGGGTAAAGGGCAAATACAATCAAATCAAACTGCGATATAAAGTCGCCGTCAATACTGCTTCTGCCGTCCGCAAGCCAACTGTTTTGTATGCAGTAATCAATGTTTTCGGCATTGGGGTCAAGTCCGCACACCTCAAAACCCTTTTCGGTCAGCGCCTGTGCGTAGCTTGCGCCGATTAGACCAACGCCGACAATAAGTATTTTTGTGTTCTTTTCAAGCTTCATAAATTACCTCCAAACCAAGAGTTTTGAGCGTTTCAAAAAAATCGGGATAGCTTTTGCTTACTGCCTGCGCGCCTTCGATTTTTGCTCCGGTAATGCTGGAGAGTACCGAGAGCGCCATAACAATTCGGTGGTCGTTGTGACCGCAAAGGGGAAGAGCGGGAGCGGATAGTTTTCCGCCGTGAACAGTGATGCTGTTTTCGTTTATTGCAGTTTTAATTCCGAATTTTGCAAGCTCCTGCGCCATAGCTTCGCCGCGGTCGCACTCCTTTATTTTAAGCCTTGCCGTGCCGGTAAATACCGCTCCGTTTTTTGCTGCGGCAAGGGCAAAAAGCACAGGCCCAAGGTCGGGACAATCGGAAATATCAATTACCGGCATAGAGCGCTCGATAGCCTTAAAATGCTCCAAACAAATTTTATCGCCCTGAATACTGTTATAATTTAACCCGCTGACGGTCACATTTCCGCCGATACAGTTAAAAGCGTGTAAAAATGCGGCGTTTGACCAGTCTGCTTCGACGGTTATATCTCTGCTTTTGTATTTCTGTCCGCCTTCTATTTTGAAGACCCCGTCGGAAATTTCTTTTATTACAATTTTGAACTGCTCCAGTACCGAAAGCGTAATATCAATGTACGGTCTGCTCTCGATCGGCGGAACAACCGTAACTTTGCTTGTGCCCTCAAGCAGCGGCAGAGCAAATAGCAGACCGCTAATGTACTGACTGCTGATGTTTCCCGGAACGGTGTATTCTCCCGGGGCAAGTTTTCCCGAAATATTAATGCTGTCAGGATTTTTTTCGAACGAAGCTAAGGTCAAAATGTCTTCATAAACACCTACACCGCGCTCCATAAGCCGAGCCGAGCCTTTAAAGCAGACATTATCGGCAAAAACAAGCGAGAGCGGGATAAAAAATCGCAGTGTACTGCCGCTTTCACGGCAGTTGAAAACGACCGGAGGCGTTGCCTTTTTGCAGCTTCCGTTAACTTTAAGGGTGTCACCCTGTAAATCAAATTTTGCTCCGAGCGCTTTTATGCAGTCGAGAGTTGCAAGCATATCCTCGCTTTTGCTGATGCCCCGGACTGTGCTTTCGCCCTGGGCGAGCGCAGCGCATATCATCAGCCTGTGAGCAAAGCTCTTTGACGGGGGAGCAGCCGCCGTGCCGACCGCCTTGCCTGGCTTTATTTCAGCATTCATAGAAAAACTCCTTCATAACCGTGTCAGCGTTTTGCTCGGGGCTGCTGTCGGCAGGAATAATAAAATCGGCTGCAGCCTTATAAATTTTGTACCGCTTTTCATACAGCCGCTTTACGTCTGCGGGACTTTTGGAGAGCGGGCGATCGTTGGTCGAAATGAGATTTTCAAGACTTCTGTCAAGAAAAACAAGCCTGCCGTTTTTCTTTAGATTTCTGACATTTTCGCCGCGCAAAACAGCCCCTCAGCCTGTTGCGATTACAAGACCGCTTTTGTTGGAAATTTGTGCAATTACCCTGCTTTCGATATCCCTGAACCCCGCCTCGCCGCTCTCGGCAAAGATTTCGGTTATCTCTTTTCCGGTCTTTTCAACAACAAGCCTGTCGGTATCAACAAGCTCTCTGCCTGTTTTTTCGGCAATCAGCTTTCCGACGGTGGTTTTTCCGCAGGAGGGCATTCCTATGAGCACGATGTTTTCAGTTTCGTTTTTAATATTATTATAGATTTTATCAATTAAATCGGGGGGAAATTGCCTGTCAAGGAATTTCCCGGCGGCGAAAACCGCCTGCGCCGTCAGCATATAAAGTCCGCCCATAGCGGGGATTTTACGATCAAGCCCATCCAATATAAAATTAGTGCGCAGAGGGTTGTAAACGGCGTCAAAAATCCCCTCAAGATTTTTAAAAGGAGTAATATCAATCGGACTTGCGTCTGTATTTGGAAACATTCCGACAGGGGTTGTGTTAATAATAAAATTTGCGTCGCTGTGATTCCCCATTGCCTGAGAGTAGGTCAGTATGTTTTCCGACTCTCTGCGGGACACACGGTAAATCTCTTTTGCTCCGAGGCTTTTAGCTGCTGCATAGGAGGTTTTTGAGGTTCCGCCCGTGCCTAAAATGAGCACCTTTTTGCCTGCTAAACCGAGTCCCATAAACGAGATTTGCGCTTTCATACCGTAAAAATCGGTATTGTATCCGTAAAGCTTGCCGCCTTTGCTTATAACCGTGTTTACCGCGCCAATCTGCTCTGCTGCGGGGTCAATATAATCAAGATAGGGGATAACCGTCTGCTTGTAGGGAATGGTTACGTTTATTGCCTTAAACTTACGCCCGGTCATAAAGTCGGAAACCTTTTCGGGAGCAAGCTCCAAAAGTTCATAGTCGTAGTCGGCAATCAGCGAGTGAATCTTTTTTGAATAGCTGTGACCAAGGCGC
>JAFRVM010000065.1 GCA_017438505.1 Clostridia bacterium
AATATTTGACCCACAGCGTGCCGTGGGGATTGGTCCAGAACGCATCCTCGTCCCACATAAGATCCCAGCTGTCGCCGTCCCAACCGTTATCACCGCAGAAATCATGCCCTCTGGACGTTCCGTGACCTTTCGGCTTTGATACATCCACCGATTCACCTGTTATGACATCCTCAACGGTGTACGCTCTTTCCGCCATAAGAGAAACGCTGTCATCATCTTCTGCCGACATAAGCGAAATATCCGCTGCCTTCGGCTTTATCGTAACATATGCCTCGCCGTCTACGATTTCGGCATTCTCTGCATCTTCAAGTCTCAAAGTAAAATTCGCATCGGATTTGAGATATTCTTGTCTTATAGGAATATCTACCGTCTGCTTTGTTATGCCGAACGGGAACGCAAGCTCTTTGTCAACAGGTGAAAAATCGCGTCCTGCAACTGCAGTTCCTGCCTCTGATGTGAGGTGTACTACAGCCATTTGATTAAGCGCACCCTCGCGTGTTACGGTAATTTGCAGATTGTTGCCATCAGCCGTATAACTTGTCTCCGAAAAACTAAATTTTGCGTTTTCATGCTCTTCATCATCAACTATCGTTAATGCACAGCTTGATGCGGCACTGTTTGTGGTAGAACCGAACGGTGCGCCAAGCATAATGTAGAAGTATCTGTCACCATCGCTTTTGTTGTTATTTTTAACATCAATAACAAGGTACTTTTCCTTTTCTCCCGCCTCAAAGTTCAGAACAAGGTCGGCACCGATAACAGCATCGGTTATGACATTTGCCATCTGCTGTATCTGCTGCATTGTGTCCGTTGATGAGGAAAGCTTCTGAGGATAAGCCTCTTCACCCGAGTAAAGCTTTAAGACCTCTGCGTAATCATCGGATACATCATCGCCCGTGTAATCGGGAGCGGTATCCGCAAGTCCGCTTTTTTCCTCTATGTAGTCAACTGCCCCCTGCATAGCCTGCTCTGTTTGCTTTTGAAGTTCCTCGTCGCCTTCCATGATGTTGTAGAATTCCTCATCGCTTTTGAGTTCGCTCTGAGTGTATTCTTCACCTTCCATCATCTCCATGAGCGACATGCTTTCATCGGCATTTTGCACTGTTTCGCCCGTTCCGAAAACCGAAACCGTGTAATCTTTGCCGTATTTTGCTGTCATATCGGAGATTTTAATGTTTACTCCCGCTTCCTCCGCTGCGTCACCGCCTCTTGCAACTCTCAAGAGATAGCGCTCGTTTGCGCCCTCATAAAGATTTGCGGAGGTTGACGCAAGGTAGAAAACATCACTTTGTAAAATCGAATCCTCGATTTCCACCTCCGGCAGATATACATCCGCCGCTTCTGCTGCTACAGGTAACTGCACCATTGCCAAAGACAGTGTAAGCGTCAGCAAAAGCGCAGTTGCCCTTTTGAACATTTTGTTCATTCCTTTTCCTCGCTTTCTTTATATTCTTGATTTTTAATAAGTTCTCTGAATAAGCCTTCCTCATTTTTCAGCTCTTCAAATGTGCCCTGCTGAATAATCTCCCCCTTATCCATAACGATTATCTTATCACAGCTTAAAATCGTCGATAATCTGTGAGCAACTATAATTTTAGTACATGCAAGCTCATCGAGACTTTTCGTGATTTTTGCCTGAGTTATATTATCAAGCGCGCTTGTAGCCTCGTCAAGTATTATAAGGGACGGTTTGGTTAAAAGCGTTCTCGCTATAATAAGTCTTTGTATCTGTCCGCCGGAAAAAGTGCCGTTTTCTGCACTTACCGGCGTATATAAGCCCATAGGCAAGGCATTTATATCGTCTTTAAGTCCTGCTTTTTCAATCGCCCAATAGACTTCCTCGGGAGGAGCATTTGGCTTGCCTATTGCTATATTATCATAAATATTGCCGTTTAATAATCCGTCATTTTGAAGAACTACGCCTATTTTTTTTCGATAGCTTTTTAGGTCAAGCTCTCTTATATCAATGCCGTCTACTGAAACGGAGCCTTCATTAAAGCTCTCAAAGCCCAGCAACAGTCTTACAAGCGTTGATTTACCGCTACCGGACGCACCGATTATTCCGACACTTTCGCCCGCCTTGATATTAAGCGACACTTGCTTTAAGACATACGGCACATTTTCGTTGTAGCGGAAATTCAAATCTGATATCCGAATATCCCCTCGCAAATTATCCAACCTGCGTTTCGTGCCGCCGTATTCCTCGCACTCAGCAGTAAGTAAAGGCTTTATTATCTCATAGGACGAACGAAACTGTGACAAAGACTGTACAACAATTCCTGCTCCCAAAAGTGCCGCCATATATGCACCGTATGAAGCGGAAAACGCTATATAATCCGATACCGCAAGCGAGGAGCCTAAAATAAATATAACAAATGTACTCAGCACGGTAAAAACTTTATATATAACGGGCAAATATTCCAGCACTGGCGGTTTTTCCTCATGCTCGGCAGTGTCGGCATAGCGCCGGCTCCATCGTTTCATCACACGCGCTTCGGCACCGCTTAGCTTTATATGCTCAATTCCCGAAAACATTTCATAGCAAAAGCCTGACATTTTTGACATCGACTGTGCGTACTCACGCATCCATTTTGCACTGATTTTTCCCTCAAATGCCATTAAGGCGATTAAAAGTACGGACACAAGCACAACAAATCCCGTAAGATTAGGAGCATAACGGTATATCTGAAACAAATATATTATTGATAAAACCATATTTATAAGCGCACTTATGCTTCTTACGGAGATAATTTTCGACAAATCCGAAAATTCCAGTATAATACGCGACAGCTCGCCTGCCTTAACTTTTTGGAAAAAGCCGGCCTTCAGGCTCATTAACCTTGAAAATATACCGCTTTGAACATAGGTGTCGGCTCTCTGCATTGTGTTTGCAATTATCAGCGATTGCAAAAGCCGCATAACCGCCGCCACCGATACTGCCGAAAAGAGAAGCGCCGCAGTGGGTAATATTGCCGACAAATCTCCGGCAGGAACAACCCTTGAAAATATAAAACTGTTCGCCCAAGGCAGCATAAGTCCCGCCGTTACCGCAAGAATACACGCTGTAAATACCGTAAGCGCGTCTCTTAGAGTTATGCTTTTTATCATGAACGAAACAAATCCCCTAAAGCCAATGTTTTTGCCGGTTGTACTTTTATAAAAGGATAATGCGCTGCTCATAAACTTTTTTGCATTTTCCGTTGTAACAGTATGGCTTTTCCCATTTTCTATGTATGAACAAGAACCGTTGATTTTAGGTATTACC
>JAFRVM010000066.1 GCA_017438505.1 Clostridia bacterium
AAATCACATATCAATTGTACAATTATCACGGGGGCAAATGGTATCCGGTCGATGGCGAAACCTACACCGCAAGCAAAGAGATGAATGTTGTTACGGTAACGGGACTTAGCCTAAAAACGCCTCCTGCTTCTGTCGGTGTCGGAGATAAGCTCAATCTTAGTGAGCTGGTACTTAATGTTCACACATCCGACGGACTTATAAGCGAGGTACCCTATGCGAATTTCTACCGCTGGGGCATGACCCTTTCCGTTAAGAACGGCAAGGTGCTTACCGACGCAGACCGCGTGCTTACCGTTACCCATCCCGATAGCGGAGAAACGCTTGATATTGAGCTGTGGGCAGACGGCGAGCAGGAATTAAATATTGTGCGCCTCTTCGGCACAAGCCGCTACGACACGGCAATCGAAATTTCCAACGAAGGCTGGACGAGTGCGGACACCGTAGTTCTTGCTAACGGAGCAAACTTTGCCGACGCTCTTGCGGGAGGTCCGCTTGCATACAAGCTGAATGCGCCGATACTGCTTACTGCAGGCAAGGCTCAGCTTGAGGAAAGCGTAGCCGCTCAAATTGAAGCTCTCGGAGCAACAAAGGTCGTCCTTCTCGGAGGTACATTTGCAATTTCGGCGGATATCGAAAGTCAGCTTGCTCAGACTTACGAAGTAGAAAGAGTTTTCGGTACGACGAGATACGATACCGCTCTGGAAATCAGCAAAAAGGTAAATTCCAGTCCGTCTACCGTATTTGTTGTAACCGGCACGGGCTACGCCGACGCACTTTCGGTAAGTTCCTACGCTGCAATGAAGGGTTATCCGATAGTTTACTCAAACCCCAATACAGGTTTGACGACATCGACAGTCGAATACCTTGCTTCAGCGCAGAAGATTTACATTATCGGCGGAGAGATGGCGGTAGGGCAGGTTACAGTTGACCAGCTTGAAGGCAAGGATGTCGAGAGAATCTTCGGCACAAGCCGCTATATGACATCTTACGAGATTGCAAACAAGTTTGCCGCAGAATTCGGCAACGCGGTAATGTTTGCAACGGGTACAAACTTCCCCGACGCTCTCGCGGGCGGTGTGCTCGGCGCAAAAATCGGAGCGCCATTACTGCTCACACATCCGAGCGGCGCGATTGACGAGATAAAGAACTTTGTTCTCGACAAGAACCCGGGAACGGTTTACATTCTCGGCGGAACGGGAGCGGTTCCCGACAGCGTTATCGAAAATATTTTTGAATAATAAAACCTGAAACAGGGAGCGGAATTTTCCGCTCCCTGCTTTTTCAGGCTGCAATAGATTGAAATAACGTTTACGGGATGTCTGCAAAACAGCTTGACTGTAAATCAAAAATAGTTTACGATATAAACACATCACATTACGGAGCGTTTTACCGTAACGCTCTTTATTAATTTTTTATTACGGAGATAATCAAATGACACGCAGTGAGAGATTGGAAAATATTTATAACAAGTTTGATCAGGCGGCAAAAGCTTACTGCCAAGCGGCTGGCGGTATTTCATGCGAAATATCCTGCGAGTACGGCGGCGAAAATACGCCGGATAACCTTAAATTCCGCTTTGCAAAAATTTTCTTTAACGCATTTGCTGTCGAGTTCAGGTATACCGCGCACGGAGTTTTCAGCACGGTAAACAGCATTCTGGACTGTCTCGTTTTCCTGAGTAAAAAGGAAGATGAATTAGCAATACCGCTGCCTTTTTTTGCGGATTTCTGCGACAAAAACGCCTTTCCGCTGGTTATTCCTTTTATTACTGATGAAGCGGGTATGCAGCAGGCTTTTGACTGTATAACAGGCGCGCTTGACGATATGACGGAACAATTTTTGCAAATTGTTTATGATGACAATAGAAAGAGCGATTTTCTTTCGTATTATTATAAAGAATTAGAATATGTTTTTGACACCGAAATTGATGAGTCGTCTGACAGTGAGAATTCTTTTTATAAAAGCGCATCCTTTTACAGCTTTTTTACAAGCCGTTTTACATCAAATGCTTTTATTCAGTTTATAAAGGGCAACAGACCGCGTGCCGTAAAAGAGCTTTCAAAATGCAAAAGGCTGTTCGGGTATGAAAAGCGTATGCTCGATGTTTTGCAGTCGGAGCAGGAAATTGCCATGCCCGATATTTCCGAAGTTTCAAAAAATCTGGAACTTTATAATGATATGGGGGTTCCCAAGGCAAATTTCAAAGAGTTTTTGGCTCTTTTTGTATCGTGGTTTGTAATTGGTGCAGGCGTGGCTCTTATATATGCGGGCGTTTTTATGCTGTTTTATTTGATAGCAAAGCACAACGCCGTGTATTTGATGGGTTCGCTTTATAACCTGCCTTACTGTTTTTTGGGAGCGTTTATAACAGGCATAGCGGGAAGCTATTTTACAAGATTTTGGTTTTATAAGCTGTTATTTAAAAAGGATCATGAAAGATACGCCGAAATAGATCACATTACAAACGGCGGAAAATCGGATAAGATTATGAAGTATTTTGCCGGCATAATTGTGACATGCTGCGTTGTATTGTGCATATTGCTTCCCAACTGCAATATCAAGTTTAAAAACGACCGATTTACGGACAATACAAAGCTGTTTTCTCTTGCGGGTAAAAATTACGGTTATGATGAGATAGACTATATTTATTACCGTCCCGACCGTGTGGACGGCTTTGGAGATAGGCTTGATTTTCCGTCGTATGTTATGGTGTTGAAAAACGGACAGGAAATTGATTTTTACGATTACGATGAAATAGAAAACTATGAAACTACGCTGCTCGATTTTTTGCAAACCCGCGGGGTTAAAATTATAAAAAAAGAGCAGGTTTAGCTGACTTATCTTGACAATTTAAGCAAAACGCGGTATAATATTTTCAACCTATAAAGAGTGCGCGAGAGACAAGCTCGTTGACCGCACAGCAACCTGCCCAAAGGGTAAGGTGCTAAAGCTTGACCGATGGGTGTGAATATGCTGATAACGCCTGTCGATAGCGATGGGCGTTTTTTTCGGCCTCTTTTTGGGTAATATATTTTAACGGAGGTCATTAAAATGCTGTCAAAAACAAACAGGAGAAAGGATTACATCTATTCAATTTGTAAAAATTCCGAAGATATTGCAGTAAATACCGCGTTTAAATCGGTTGAGTTATCCGATGACGAAGGTTTAACCGAAAAGCTTAAAGGCAGAAATATAATCTGCTGCGGAAATGTTAATGATAATGAAAAGGTTTTCAAAACCGAAGACGGACGGTTTTACTTCAGTATTTGTGACGGCTGGGGGGTTGCAAATGATACCCTTTACGGCATAACACTTGGCATTTTCCACGACTTCGGTCACAGCACCGCACCAAAATCAGCGCATGCAATGTGTGATATAAAGCCGACCTATACAACATTTGGCGGGGCATTGAAATACCAGGCAAAAAAAAGACACCTTGACGCGGTAAAAGAAATGTTGAAAAGAGTCAGCGGATAGTTTAGATGCAATGAAAAAAACGGCAGATGCACGAGCGTCTGCCGTTTTTCGGTTAAAGATTTTCTTTTTGAAGAAAGAGTGAATAGCGTTAATGATTATAACCCAAACTGTTTTACCGCAGCTTTTTTAAAGCTTTTTGCAGGTAAAATCGTCATACATAATGCAATTCTCTCCAAAGGTGAGCTTTAAATAACCGCTCTTTCTGCCGAAGGAGTCCTCACCGATGGGGTAGAGGCGAAAAGCCATTTTGCCGTATTCCTTGCTGACCGCGTTGGCATAAAGCTCGCCGCCCTTTAAATAGACCTCGTCAATAACAAATTCGTCATCCTCCGGGTGCTCGTACTTTCCGCAGAAGCTCTCCCACTTAGATTTGTCCGGGTCTTTGACGGCAATATCCTCAACAGTCTTGACAGGGTCGGGTTCTATGTCCCTTACTATTTTCTGCATTCCGTCCCAGAAGCAGGAAAGTGCTCTGCAATCCTCGGGGTCGCGGTTTGTGAGAATGACAAGCACTCTGTCCGCGTCAATAAACCGCTCGAACCATGTGGCGACTCCCGGCATTCCGCCGCTGTGGCTGACAATAAGTCCGAAATTTTCGTCCCTGCCGACGCCCCAGCCAAGGCCGTAGCCCAGTCCTTCTTCCTCGTCGTAAACGGCCTCTTTGCCGCCGACAAGTTTTACGGGGGTGTACATCAGCTGCTGTTCCTCCAAGGTGAGCACCTTGCCCTCGCGCAGCGCTCTGTCCCATGTGAGCATATCAAAAATATTAGTGTATACGTAGTCGTCGCCGTTGAGACCGTCAAAGGCGGCGACTTTTCCGACATTGGGGGAACTTATGTCCCTGATGTACTTATCGTCTTCGATTACCATCGACTGCGCGTAGTTTTCAAAAGGAACGCCGTCC
>JAFRVM010000067.1 GCA_017438505.1 Clostridia bacterium
CCCGGTCCGGCGCTGCCTGTCACTGGCACATCCGGGGAGATCTTACTTTTTTATTTTCCTGAAAATCTGAAAATAATTTGACAGATTACTTAAATCTGAAAATATATTACAAATGTCCTGTACAAAATTTTGAAATTTTGTGGTATCATATGATTGTGGAAATGTCTATAAAAACAGACATGTTTTTTGCTATTAAATTTCTGCATCGGATCATGCTGAGCGGGATCTGAAAATGCGGCGTGCATAAAAACGGAGAGAGTTGTGATCCGACATAAATGATGAAGTAAGGTGGGGAAGATGAAAAAGAATACCGTCATTGCAAGTATCGTTTTGTTGCTTGTCAGTTTTCTGTTTCTCGGGATGACTCAGAAAGATGTATCTGCAGACATGCTCAGATCCGATGTGATCACCGGATACAATTTCGTAAAATTTATGAGTGATGATAGAGAAACAACATACTATACGGGATGGGTTCCAAGAGGTTCTTTTTATTATTTACAGCCGCCCGCGGTACCGGATGGTTGTCAGGGCTGGTACATAGATGGCGATACAAACCGGCCTTTCCAGACAGGATTCGTTTTGACGGAAAATGTGACAGTCATAGCAGTTCCTTATCCGGAAGGTGCTGACATTATGGACTATATGTATTACAAATCCGGTCTTCTTGTTGTTGATTCATCTAATGATCAACAACCGGTTGCATTGACTGACCAGCCGCATTCTACCACGGGCCGCGCTCAAGCGGTCAAGGTCAGTGCGATCACGGATCCGGTCAATTGGAGTTTTGAATTAGTAACAGAAAATGGAGCTCCGAAATGCATCCAGGCAGCGGTGACGGGATCGGACTGTTATTACAAAGTGAAGTCATCAAACGATAAATACCTTTATTTAACCGGAAACACGGTGGAATTTTCGGATTCGCCCAAAGAAGTCTTTGTCGGACTTCTTGCTCATAATGTTGAAGGCGGATCTGAAAACAGCTTTTTACTGATGGCTGGGCCGGGTGGGAGACGTGTTAATTTGAAAGGCAATACTGCAAGCAATGGCTTCCAGAACTCCAACGGCAATAATTTTACCAACGTGGGTGAAATTTTCTATTTTTATCCTTATGAACACACACACGAATTCACGGTTACCTTTGACACCAATGGCGGTGAGTTACCAGCTCCGGATCCGAAAACGGTTAGGGGGTATACAGATATTCAGCTCCCGGAATATGATGGTACAAAGGATGGCAAGGCGTTCGTCGGCTGGACGCTGGATAGATATGCTACATCAATAAATAATAATTACACATCCGGAAAATTATATCGAGTCTCCGGAGATGTTACCTTCTATGCCGTATACAGCAGTCTTGTGAAAATAACGCTGGATCCGGGTGTCGGCGGATGGGTTCAGGAACCCATCATTACTGCTGTAAAGGGGACTTCCATTAATTTGGAACAACCACAATACAAACCTGTGTACGGCAAGCATGAATTCTTAGGCTGGGGTATCGGGACCGGCGCTAATTTCAATAATCCAGACAAACGGGTAAATCAAAAGGAATATATAGCGACAAGCAATACGACACTGTATGCGGTTTGGGATAGAAATTATTATGTGTATTTCAACTTCAACGGCAGCGACAAAAATCCGACGAGTGGGGTAAGCGTTGAACAGGGAGCTGCAGTAGACTTCCCGCCTGTGACTGAGGTCGGAACTTTAAGCGGGCATATGTTTGCAGGCTGGTCTTACTACAATACCGGCACGTCCGTTGACTTTGATAAAGAAGGAAAAGATTCGACCGGTGATCCGTTCAAGATGCCGGACCGTGATGTTACGCTCTATGCGGTCTGGCTGCCGGCGAGTGTAACAGTCACCCTGCAGGAAAATGGCGGATCTCAGCCGGTATCTTCTATAGTAGAAACACCCGGGAAAACAGTAACTCTCCCGAACTTGTCCGGGGCGAGAGAGGGATTCACGTTCCTCGGTTGGGCTGACAGTCCGGACAGCCTTGTGCCGGCTTATTTGGCAGGAATTGAAAATCCATATACCATTCCTGCGAATGACAAGGTGTTATATGCAGTCTGGCAGAAGGATGAAATCACCGTCACGTTTGACAAGAACGGCGGAACAGGCAATAACAAGACAGAATCTTATAATTACGGCTCTGAGGAGAAGATTGCAATTCCGGCGACGATTGACTCCTTTGGCTGGACGCGCCCCGGTTATACCTTCCTGGGCTGGTCTACCGATCAAAACAGCGTTCAGGCAGATAAATTCGGAGAAGAGATCAGCGTTCCGAAGCGGGATCTGACGATCTATGCGGTTTGGCAGAAGAATGAAATCACTGTCACGTTTGACAAAAACGGCGGCAATGCAGAATGCAATCCTGCCTCCATTACACAACAAAAAGATAGCACATTCACTGCTCCTTCCTATACCGGCAGTAAAACCGACAGCAAAGGAAAAAGAATGGTATTTATCGGTTGGGGTACGACCAAGGACGCAGTTACGTATAAGGATGGTGAAACCGATAAGATGCCTCCTGTCGACACGACACTGTATGCAGTCTGGAAGACTGAGGAAACTGTTACGCTCACGTTTGACGTTCAGTATAACCTGGGCGGTGGAAAGTCGATCGATAAAAACTTGGAGTTGCCTAAATTGACACCTCGTCAGTCGTACATTTTTGGGGCTGATTCGAGATGGAATTTAGCCGGAAAGAACGGCGATTTCCGGTTTGCCGGATGGAAAAACGAGCAGACAGGAGAGATA
>JAFRVM010000068.1 GCA_017438505.1 Clostridia bacterium
AAGCCGCCCGCGCCGTTGCCTGCGTCCACCACAATTTTAAAGCCAGCAAGAGGATGCTCAAAGTCCCCGGCATTAGCTTCCTTTTTAATAAGCTCACGCAGATCGGCGGCGTACTGCGCCATAAAATCCACCCACTCATGTTTGCCCTCTGCCGGAGCGCATACATCCCCGTTCTGACATTTTTCCAGTATTGCGGTTATATCGTCCCCGCCGAGACCGCCGTCGGGGGTAAAGAATTTAAGTCCGTTGCGGTTAAACGGGTGGTGACTTGCGGTAATCTGAACCGCACCGTCACACTCAAGACCGAGGGTGGACATGAACATTGCAGGGGTGGACGCAAGTCCGCATTCTATTACATTTACACCTGCGGCATACAGAGAACGTATTACCGCCGCGCTTATTCTTCCCGCGCTTATTCGGCTGTCGTGTCCGACAGAGATTTTCAGCTTTGCAACGTCTTTGCCCCGCTTTTCTGCAAGCCAGAGAGCAAAGGCGGACGCCATTTTTTCAATAGCCTCGTCGGTAAGGTTTAACGGCTGACCCTCTACGCCGTCGACAGCAACACCGCGTATATCCGTGCCGCTTTTAAATTGCTTCCAGTAGTTATCCAGCATAGCTCCGACCTCCTAAAATAAAAAAGCAAAAATAAAGTCGGGTTAAAGGAAAACCCGACTTTAAAAACGCTTAAAGTTAAAAACTTACGCCTTTGCAGCGTTGAGTCTGCGCGCAAGAGAAGATTTTCTTCTTGCGGCTGTATTCTTGTGGAGGATACCCTTTGCCGCAGCCTGGTCAATCTTTTTGATAGCAAGACGAACGGCTTCCTCACTGTTTGCATTTGCTTCGATAGCAGCGTTAGCGTTTTTGATGGAAGTTTTAAGTGCAGACTTGTAAGACTTGTTTCTAAGAGCCTTGACTGCTGTTACCTTGACGCGCTTTTTGGCTGACTTGATATTAGGCATAGTCACACCTCCTTGATATATTTACGTCATGTACTAGATATATTACCACTAAAGCATTAAAAATGCAAGACTTTTTTTAAAAACAGCACACAATTTTTTAAAAAAATATCAATGAAAAAGCCGGGAGCTTGCGCTCACGGCTTTAGATTAACCCATACTAAATCGAATTAACCTTCTTCTTTCATTTTCGCGAAGCACTCGCTGCAGTAAACAGGGCGATCCTCGTGGGGTTTGAAAGGAACCTTTGCTTCTTTTCCGCAGGAAGCACAGATACCTGTGTACATCTCGCGGTCAGCTCTGGAAGCGTTCTTGCGGGCGTCGCGGCAGGCCTTGCATCTCTGAGGCTCATTTTCAAAGCCTTTTTCAGCGTAGAACTCCTGCTCACCGGCGGTGAAAACGAACTCATTTCCGCATTCTTTGCATGTGATTGTCTTGTCTGTAAACATTTTTTTACCTCCGCTTTTCGGAAAAAATAAATTGATTTTGCCCAAGGACGGAATTGCACCGCCGCCTTTGTTAAGAACAACGCTCTACTTAAGCTACCAGGGCAGATTATATAGCAAAAGGCCGTGCCTTTAATGCTTAAAAAACTTAAAGCCTAATCGGACGCCGCCGATTTGAGTTTTCTTTTTATCCCCTGCAGGATGTTATCCACCGCTTTTTCTTTAATACCAAGCTCGGCTGCAATTTTTTTATAGGAAAGTCCCTTGAGATAAAGGGAAAAAACCCTGCGCTCCTTTTCGGAGCATATTGCCGCGAAAGCACGGCCGATTTTGAGCACAGTCTCCTTTTCGATAACCTGCTCTTCCGGGTCAGAGTCGGCAAGGCAGCCGCCGCGGTTGATCTCGTCAAGCAGATTAAGGGAGAGATAGTTATCCATAGGGGTATCTTTTTTGCGGGAAGCGTGTTTGTATGCCGAAAGCAGACGGTTTTCAATGCAAACCGAAGCGTATGTGGCAAACGAAGCGCCGCCGCTTTTGCTGTAGGTCATAACGGCGTTATAAAGACCCAGAGCGCCCTCCTGAAAAAAATCCTCCGGTTCATAGCCGCCCTTATAAAACCGACGCGCCTTCAGTCGTATTACGGGAGTGTACTTGGTCAAAAGTGAAACAAACGCGACCTGATCGCCCTTGCGCGCTTTGGATACCAACTGTTCCTCAAAACTTAAACTTTCGTGAGAAGACATATACATTCCTCAATAATAATACATTGTAACATCTAATATCATACTTTAACAGCTATCTTTTGTCAAGCCGATTTTGTTATTTTATCCTAAAAATAATTCACAGAAATGTAATAATTATTTTGAATATTTTGCATAAACGGGTCGTTTCACGTCTATTTTACAACTTTTTAAAGGTTATTTTGATTTTGGTTAACACCGCCGTAACAACTATTTTTTTTGATATAGTATAATAACAGTGTACTTAAGAGAGTGAACAAGGGAGCCGCACCCTAATCACCCAAAAAGTACAATGATGTTCTACCCTCCTCAATATACCCCTCAATCAAAGGAATCCCCCGATCGCAAGGTCGGGGGATTCTTTGTATTATTTATAAAATTACAGGCGCAAAAGCTGTTTACTTTTGCGCCTTTTGTTTTTACTATCTTCCGGAGGGAATGATGGCGTTCATGCCGTACTGTATGGCAACATCCCAGAAGCTCCATTCGTGCCCGGCGTTTGCCTGTTCAAAGGTAAAATCAACATGACGCGAATCAAGATGATTTTTAAAGCGGATATTCTGCGCGTAAAGCTCATCCTTTTTTCCGCAGGCAAGATAAATCTTGGGGCTAATATGGATAAAGCTGCTTACGTTATCGGCCAGAATATACAGGTCGTCGTCACGCGGAATGGAAAGCTCGCCGCCGAAAACGCCCTGCCACATGGCAAGCTCGCCCTGTTCCGCCGTATACTGAACGTATGCTGAAATCTCGGTGACAGGCGAAATAGCTATACATCCGGCAAAACGCTCGGGGCTGAGCAGCGCGCATTTAATCGCGCCGTAGCCGCCCATCGAAACTCCGCCTACAAAGGTGTTCTCTCTGGTGTACGAAAGGCGCAGCATATTGCCCAGCTTTTCAGGCAGCTCCTCAATAATGAAGGTAAGCTGTTTGTCTCCGAATTTCGTATCGCAGTATATTCCGCTTCCGCAGTCGGGCATAACAACCGCTATGCCGCGCTCGCAGGCGTAGCGCTCAATGTTGCTGCGGGTCAGCCACGAGTTGCGGTCGTCCCCTCTTGCGTGCAGCAGATAGAGCACCGGATAACCCCATGAGGGCTCCTCGCAAACGTCGTGGGGCATTATTACATTGTAGCTTACCTGTCTGCCCAGAACGGCGGAGAACAGATTTCCCTGAAGAAGCGCCATACCGCTTTCCTCCCTGATTAATTACATATAAAGGGGATACTTATCAATAATAGCCTTAACGCCCTTGCGGATGGTATCGGCGTTGCCGGCGAAATCTCTGATAGCAAGTGTGATGTACTCTGCAATCTTATCCATATCTTCCTCAACAAGACCTCTGCTTGTCACAGCGGGTGTGCCGATTCTTATACCGCTGGTAACAAAGGGACTAAGCGGCTCGTTGGGGATGGTGTTCTTGTTGACCGTGATGCAGACCTCGTCGAGGTTGTGCTCAAGCTCTTTGCCCGTGATGCCTGTGCCGCGAAGGTCAACAAGCATAAGGTGGTTGTCGGTACCGCCGGAGATAAGGTTAATTCCTCTGCTTGTAAAGCCCTTTGCCATAGCCGCTGCATTGGCGACGATTTGCTTGCCGTACTGCTTGAATTCGGGCTTTAAAGCCTCGCCGAAGCAAACAGCCTTGGCTGCGATGATGTGCATAAGAGGGCCGCCCTGTGTGCCGGGGAATACCGCCTTATCGATCTGCTTTGCGTATTTTTCGGAGCAGAGGATCATACCGCCTCTGGGTCCGCGCAGAGTCTTGTGGGTGGTTGTTGTTACGATATCGGCGTAAGGAACGGGATTTTCGTGTACGCCTGCGGCAACAAGGCCTGCGATGTGAGCCATATCTACCATAAGATATGCGCCAACACTCTTTGCTATTGCTGCAAATCTCTCAAAATCAATTGCACGGGGATATGCGGAAGCGCCTGCAACTATCATGGCGGGCTTGACCTGCTTTGCAAGCTCCTCTACCTTATCGTAGTCGATGTAGTGGGTCTCGGGGTCAACGCCGTAAGGAACAAAGTTGTAATACTTACCGGACATATTTACGGGCGAGCCGTGTGAAAGGTGTCCGCCCTCGTTAAGATTCATACCCATAACGGTATCGCCGGGATTTAAAAGAGCAAAGTAAACTGCAAGGTTCGCCTGAGCGCCCGAGTGAGGCTGAACATTGGCGTGATCGGCGCCGAAAAGCTCGCAGGCACGCTCGCGCGCGATATTCTCTACGATATCAACGCACTGGCATCCGCCGTAGTATCTCTTTCCGGGAAGGCCCTCGGCATACTTGTTGGTTAGAACGCTGCCCATAGCCGCCATAACCGCGGGAGAGACAAGGTTCTCGGAAGCGATAAGCTCCAGATTGCTGCGCTGACGGCCAAGCTCAAGCTCCATACCGTTTGCAACTTCGGGGTCAAAATCCTTTACAAAGCCTATGGTATCCATCATATCCTTGTACATTTTAAAAACATCCTTTCATAGGTTTTTATTACAAAACTTATACTAAACAAAAATCAATATGCCTTGCCCAGATAAATCATCTTTTCGGCCTTTTTGCCGCAGCAGATGCAGGTGTCGCTTATCTGTTCCTGCTCAAAGGGGATGCAGCGCGAGCCTACGCCGGTAAGTTCCTTGATTTTGTCCTCGCACTCTTCGCTTCCGCACCACATAGCCTTAACAAAGCCGTCGCCGTTAGCCTCAAGAGCCTTTTTGATCTCATCGAGCGTCGTGCATGAATATGTATGCTTCTCACGGTTAGCAAGAGCCTTTTCATAAAGACCGTCGTGTACAGCCTGCAAAAGCTCGGGAATCTTTGTTTCCAGTTCATTGAGCGAAACGAATGTTTTTTCTCCGTTGTCGCGGCGAACGATTACGCACTGGTTTTTCTCAATATCCTTGGGGCCTATCTCAAGACGCAGGGGAACGCCCTTCATCTCGTATTCGGCAAACTTCCAGCCGGCGGAGTTGTCGCTGTCGTCCATCTTTACGCGGCAGAAGGAAGAAAGGCGGTTTTTAAGCTCGGCAGCCTTATCCAGAACGCCCTCCTTGTGCTGGGCGATGGGAACGATAATGACCTGTACAGGCGCGACAGCGGGAGGAAGAATAAGTCCGTTATTGTCACCGTGGGTCATAATAATCGCGCCGATAAGACGTGTTGTCATGCCCCACGAGGTCTGGAAGGGGTTATGCAGCTTGTTGTCCTTATCAAGGAATTTGATATCGAAAGCCTTTGCAAAGCCGTCGCCGAAGTAGTGGGACGTGCCCGCCTGAAGAGCCTTGCCGTCGTGCATAAGAGCCTCGATGCAGTAGGTTGCGACCGCGCCGGCAAACTTGTCGCTGTCGGTCTTTCTGCCCTTTATTACGGGCATTGCGAGGATGTTTTCACAGAAATCGGCATATATATTGAGCATTCTTTCCGTTTCTTCAATCGCTTCT
>JAFRVM010000069.1 GCA_017438505.1 Clostridia bacterium
CTTTCCGTTACAATGGCTGCAATACTTTGCTGCCTTTCCTACTGCGACGAGTGCAGAAAATCGAGAGAGAACGCCGACAATCTGCGCTCTCAGATAAAGGACTATCTCGAGGACAGCTCAAAGGCACGCCTTGAGGCCGACGATTCCCGCCGCGAGGCAGAGCGTCTCAAGAGAGAAATCGCTGCTCTGCGCCAGCGTCTTGCAGACATCGAAAACAGATGATAAAACCGGAAATTCTTGCTCCCGCGGGCGGCACCGAACAGCTTTGCGCCGCCGTAAGAGCGGGTGCGGATGCGGTTTATCTGGGCTACGGCAGCCTTAGTGCCCGCGCGGGGGCTCAGAATCCCGTGGGGGACGAGCTGCGCCGCGCGGTGGAGTACTGCCGTATGCGCGGCGTTCGGCTGTATGTAGCTATGAACACCCTTATAAGAGACGACGAGTGGCGGCTTGCTCAGGCAGCCGCCATGGATATTTGCAAAAGCGGAGCGGACGGAGTAATTGTCCAGGATCCGGGCGTTGCACGGATGTTTTTGCAGTGCGCTCCCGATATGCCCGTTCACGGCTCGACCCAGATGTCGGTGCACAGTCCCGCAGGGGCACAGCTTCTTGAAAAAGCGGGGCTAAAAAGGGTGGTTCTCGCCCGCGAGATGTCAAAAAAAGAAATAGAGCAGGTAATTGCCTCAAGTAATATCGAAACCGAGGTTTTTGTTCACGGAGCCATGTGCATGTCGGTTTCGGGACAGTGTTATTTAAGCTCGGTACTTGGCTCGAGGAGTGGAAACAGGGGAATGTGCGCTCAGCCCTGCCGCCTGCCGTTCAGCGCGCGCGGCTCGCAGGGGTACGATCTGAGCCTCAAGGATATGTCGCTTGTCGAGCATATACCGCTTCTTGCGCAGATGGGTGTGACCTCCCTTAAAATCGAGGGCAGACTGAAACGCCCCGAATATATCGCGGCTGCTGTCGCAGCCTGCCGTATGGCGGCGGACGGTCAGCAGGCAGACCCGAATTTATTAAAAAATCTCGAGGCGGTTTTCTCGCGCTCGGGATTTTCGGACGGTTATTTTACCGGCAAAAGAGGAAAAATAATGTTCGGCTACCGCCGCAAGGATGATGTTTTAGCGGCAAGCTCTAAGGTTTTCGGCGAGCTCCACAATCTTTACCGCGAAGAGAAAAAAAGCGTGGAGATCGGCGCGCTTCTTACCGCAAAAGTGGGCGAGCCGCTGGCGCTTGAGGTTTGGGACGGCGAAAACAAAGCTTTTGCGAGCGGAGATATTGTCGTCGCCGCGGAAAAACCGCATGACGCCGAGCAGCGCATCCGGCAGCAGATATGCAAAACGGGCGGCACGCCTTATGTTATCACCCGTTTGGATATAGAAACAGATGGCGAGCCCTTTGTGCCGGTTTCGGCCATAAACAATCTGCGGCGCAGCGCATTGGAAGTGCTCTCGGAAAAGAGAAGCCGGGTTATTATTAAAGATTTTACCGAAAAAGAACAAACCTATGAGCCGCATGCAGCGGGAACGCCCACGGTAAGGGCGATTTTTTCCGATATTTCGGAAATTCCCGAAAACGCAAAAAAATGTGATTTTGTGTTTATTCCTGCCGAGGCCTGCGAAAACAGTGCCGACGAGGTCAAGGACCTTATCCGAAGAGGATTTAATGCTGCGGTTACTCTGCCCGGAGCAAATTTCGGTTCGGAGGAAAAAATCGTACAGCTTCTTGATTTGGCGAAAGAATCGGGAATAAAAGATGTGCTTGTGCAGAACTTAGGTCAGATTATTCCCGCAAAAAATGCCGGGATGACTTTGCACGGCGGATTCAGACTCAATATAGCGAACTCAAATTCCCTTGACGTTTTGCGGCAGCAGGGCTTTGAGGACGCCTGCGTAAGCTTTGAGCTTACATTTAATCAGATAAACGCCCTCGGCGGTAAATTTAAAAGAGGAATACTAGCATACGGTCACCTTCCGCTTATGATTACACGCAACTGTCCCTCTGCCAACGGTACTTACTTTTGCGACCGGTGCGGCGGAAAAGGTCAGATAACAGACAGACGCGGCGATGTTTTCGAGGTAAGATGCCGCATGGGGTGCAGCGAGCTTTATAACCCCGTGCCGATGTGCGTATTCGACAAGCTCGGCACGGTAAAGGCCGACTTTTTCGATTTGCTCTTTACCACCGAGGATAAAAATAAGGCAAAAGAGATAATTGATTTATATTTTGAGGGCAAAAAGCCTGAGGGTAAGCTTACCAACGGGCTGTATTTGCGGGGGATGGAATAACCGATATTGAATATTTACGGAGGAATGTACCATTGAAACGGTTTACGGCCATTATAGCTGTAATAATTGTTCTGGTTATGTGCAGTACGGGCTGTTCTGCCATCGGCGATACCTTCAATAAAGCGGGCTCCAACATCTTCGGCGCGCGATCGCAAAAGTTTAAAAGGGTCGAGTACCCTGACATATACTCCAACTATATCGCCGCAGACAGCGAGGACGCCTATGCGCTTTTGGAAAGCGATATGCAGCGCAAGGCGTACAGAGCCATTTACGAAGGCCTCTTCTGCATAACAAGCGAAGAAGGCTTTGAAAAGGGCACCTATAAAATCAAAAATATTATTATTCCCGATATCAGCGCCTCGGAGATATATAAGGTCAAGGAAGCGGTGCTTTGCGACCACCCGGAGATTTTCTGGGTTAATTCGCAGTACAGCCTTGATTACAATTTCCGTGACGGCGATTATATTATTTTTTATTCCAACGACGACTATGATACCGTTTCGGCCAAAGCGCAGGCAATAGCCGCAGAGCTTTCTATTCTGCTGGGTAAAGTCCCAGCGGATCTTGACCAGTACGGCAGGGAAAGGCTGGTGCACGACCTTCTTGTAAGCACGGCCGAGTATGATACCGCTGCCGCGGCAGACAACAAAAAATATCCCGACGCCTACTGTATTTACGGCTTTTTTGTAAATAAAAAGGCGGTTTGCAGCGGCTATGCGCCCGCCGTCAAGCTTATGCTCAACAGGGTAGGTCTTACTTGCCGCACCGTAAACGGAACATGCGGCGGAACCGGCCATATGTGGAATATTGTCCAGATTGACGATAAGTGGTACCAGCTTGACGTCACGCAGGACGACCCGGTGGTGAAAAATTCATCCGGGCTTATCTACTATGACTATTTCAACCTTACCGACAAGCAGATAAAAACCGACCACAAATTCGGAGCGGATTTTTCGGAGCTTACCGATGAGATGATTTACGCCGAAAATTACACCGGTCCCGAGTTTTTTAATTTCACGCTGCCAAAGTGCAACTCAAATATTGCCAACTTCTATGAGATTAACGCGATCAAGATTAAATCGCTCGACTACAGCGCCCTCAAGGATTTTTCCGCGTGGGTATCCTCTGTTCTCGAGGGCGGAGAAAGCGTGGTTTATATTATGTTTGATCCGTCGATTGAACCGGCGGATATCAGAAGTTGGCTGTGCGACGGCGAGCTTTGTGCGATAAACCGTGCCGTTACAAGATTTATAAACACCCACCCGGGAGCTGATCACCCCTCTTCTTATGACGTTTATTTCTCGTCGGTTAAAATGTGGAACAACGTATATACGGTAAGCTTTTATTTTTAATTTTGCGGAGGAACAGCCATGGAATATTGCATAGGCGTTGATCTTGGAGGAACTTCAATAAAAACGGGGGTAGTAGACCCTGACTGCAAAATTATCGGAAGAGCTTCTCTGCCCACCATGGCTGAGCACGGCAGCGAGGCTATTATGGACAGTATCGTCAAAACGGTGTATCTTGCCGCGGAAAACGCGGGCGTGCCTTTTGATAAAATCACCCATGTCGGCGTAGGCAGTCCCGGAACTATAAACGGCGAGACGGGAATACTTGAATTTTCCGGAAATCTTAACCTGCATAAATTTCCGCTGGCGGCAGAACTTGAAAGCCGTCTCGGGTGCAGGGTCTCGATAGAAAACGACGCAAATGCCGCCGCTTTCGGTGAAGCTGTTGCCGGTGCTGCAAAAAACGCAAAAAACGCTGTTGTAATCACCCTCGGAACGGGCGTGGGCAGCGGAATTATCATCAATGGCAAAATATACAGCGGCTTTAACTATGCCGGCGCGGAGTTCGGACATACCGTAATTGTGCACGACGGCGTACAGTGCAACTGCGGCCGCAGAGGCTGCTGGGAGGTTTACGCCTCGGCAAGCGCACTCATTCGGCAAACACAGATAAAAATGATAGAAAACCGCGACAGCGTTATGTGGGACATAGTCGGCGGAGATATTGAGGCGGTAAACGGCAAGACGGCCTTTGACGGTATGCGCGCCGAGGACACCGCGGCAACCGAGGTTGTACATAAATATATTAGTTATGTAGCCTGCGGCGTGGTTAATGTAATAAATATATTTCAGCCGGACATAGTATGTATAGGCGGCGGAATATGCTACGAGGGCGAAACCCTTATGGCTCCGCTGAGAAATTATATAAAGGCCGAGCGATTTTCAAAGTATTCGGAAAAGCAGACCTCATTTGTCACCGCCGAGCTGGGAAACGACGCCGGGATAATAGGAGCTGCATACCTGCACAGAAGTGCGCAGGGGTAATTTACACTTAGGAGTATTGATAAATGGATAAACTTAACGCGCTGAGACGGGCGGCGGAAAATTTCGGCTGTGAGGTTCTTGAAAACGAATCCATGGCAAAACACACCTCCTTTAAAATAGGAGGCCCTGCCGATTTGTTCATTACTGCGGGCAGCGGTCAGGCGCTGGGCGTACTTCTGGATTTCTGCCGCAACAATGAAATCCAATATACCGTTCTCGGCAACGGCTCAAACGTGCTTGTTTCCGACGATGGAATAAGAGGCGCGGTGATTGTGCCGGGCGGCGAGCTGGCAGAAATCCGCGGCCTCGGCGAAGGAAAAATCAAATGTGGAGCAGGCGCAAAGCTTATAAGCGTTTGCAGGTTTGCTCTTGAAAGTGAGCTTTCCGGGCTGGAATTTGCATACGGAATTCCCGGAAGCGTGGGCGGGGCGGTATTTATGAACGCCGGAGCCTACGGCGGAGAGATAAAGGACGTTATTGTTTCGGCGGCCTTTATTGATAAAGACGGCAAGGCCGTCACGCTGCCGGCAGAGGAGCTTGACCTTTCATACCGTCACAGCATTTTTTCAACCAACGGCGGCATAATCACCGAGGCGGTATTCTCTTTGCAAAAGGCCGAAAAGGCTGGAATAAAGGCCAAAATGGATGAGCTTATGGGCAGACGCAGAGACAAACAGCCGCTTGAATATCCGAGCGCGGGAAGCGTTTTCAAACGTCCCGAGGGCGCTTTTGCCGGCACGCTTATTGAGCAGTGCGGACTTAAAGGATATAATATAGGCGGGGCTATGGTCAGCCAAAAGCATGCCGGCTTTATAGTCAACGCCGGCGGAGCTACTGCAAACGATGTTTTGCGTCTGGTTGAACATATACAAAAAACAGTTTTTGAGCAGACAGGCTACAGCCTTGAGTGCGAAATAAGAAAAATAGGCGGATAGCGGTTTGCATGCAGTTTAGCGTAAGGGAGCGAAGAATAGTTTATGGAGTTTTTAGTTGTAACGGGTCTTTCCGGCGCGGGTAAATCCAGAGCGGTTGACGCGCTTGAGGATATCGGATTTTACTGCGTGGACAACATTCCCGCAATGCTCATACCAAGATTTTATGAGCTCTGCATACAGGGTCAGAACGAGCGGCAGAAAATTGCCGTTGTTACCGACAGCCGAAGCGGAGGTAAGTTTGAGGATTTTCTGGATGAGTTGGAAAAGCTGAAAACCGACAGCCTTGAATATAAGATATTATTTATAGACTGCGACGAGGATGTGCTGGTCAACCGTTATAAGGAGACAAGAAGAAAGCACCCTCTTGCCGAAAAATACAACGGCTCAATTCCTCTTGCGGTGCGAGCCGAGACTGTTATGCTCAAAAAGGCGCGTGAAAAGGCCGATTATCTGATAGATACCACCCATCTCTCTCCCGCGCAGATGAAAGAGCGCATAAGCACCCTGTTTTTGGGAGATATGAGCAGAGCCCTTATTGTTCACTGCATTTCTTTTGCATTTAAGCACGGCGTTCCTAACGAGGCGGATCTTGTCTTTGATGTGCGCTGTCTTCCTAACCCCTTTTATGTCGATTCGCTTAAGGAAAAGACAGGACTCGACGCCGATGTCAGGGAATATGTGCTTAACTGCGAGCAGACTAAGGGTTTTTTGACAAGGCTTTACGATATGCTCGATTACATGCTGCCGCTTTACGCGCTTGAGGGCAAAAGCCAGCTTGTAATTGCCGTCGGATGCACAGGCGGTCAGCACCGCTCGGTAACGGTAGCCAACTGCGTTTATGACCACCTTAAAAATAAGGGCGCAAGATGTTCTATAACCCACAGGGATCTACATAACAGTTAAAGGAAAAGGCTTATATGAACAACCAAAATCTTGATGTAAAAAATAAAAATCGAATACATCTTCTGGATTTTTTAAGGGGTACTGCGATATTTGTAATGATCGTCACCCATTTGATCTTTGATATAGCGTATCTTTTTGATTCAAAGTGGGCGCAGGTTTCTTTTGATTTTATAGAAAAATACGCCTCCATCTTTTCTGCGATTTTTGTAGGAGTTTCGGGCGTATGCGCAGCGCTCGGAAGAGATCCCGCAAAAAGGGGTGCAACAGTCTTTCTTTACGGATGTCTTGTAACGGTGGTTACGGCAGTTTTTATGCCCGACATCATTATACTTAACGACGTGCTTATACTTTTAGGCTTTTGCATGCTGACATATTCGGTAACCGAAAAATTTTTAAAGAAAATCCCGAAAATTGCCGGGATAATTCTGTTTTTGTTCCTTTTTGTGATTTCGTGGAATGTCGGCGAGGGGTATTTTGGAATAGAGGGGCTGTTCAAGATACAGATAAACCCCTACTTTTACGAGGTTGACTGGCTTTATCCGCTGGGCATACATTCCGATAAATTTATGTCGGGCAATTACTACCCCATTTTTCCGTGGATTTTCCTTTTTATGGCCTGCAGCTATATCGGCCGTCATATAAAGGAAAAAGGAGCGCCGGACTTTGCAAAAGTAAACTTTTGCCCCCCAATCAACTTTTTGGGACGTCATTCGCTTATTATTTATCTGCTGCATCAGCCGATATTCTTCGGGATACTCTGGGTGATCGGCGAAACGGTTTTGCGGGGATAAAATATGAAAAAAATATCGGGCAAGACGAGCTTTATTATTTTTGCCGTACTTGTTTTTTTAGCCGCTGCCGCGGCGGGCAATATGATTGCCAAAAAAAGCGAAAAATCCTCCGAATGCTTTGATTACAGCGGAGAGATTTTAAATACAAATATGGATCAGCACATTTACGCCGAAAAAGCACAGGCTTATATAGCTGTAATGGCTGAGCGAACCGCGCTGGAGACCGAGATTCTTCTCTCGTGGCGTACCGAGAAATCCGATGTGCTGAAAATTAACGGCAGCGTCGATACCCCCGTGGGGGTTTCCAATATCACGCTTGACGTTATTGAGACAACCCTTGAGGTGGCAAAGGCGACAGGCGGAGCTTTTTCTCCGACCATGCTTCCCATAATAAAAACATGGGGCTTTGATTCCGCCGTGCAGTTTGCCCCCGAAGGAGAGGCGGTAAAAACAGCCGTAAAAAAATCGGATTACAGAAATCTTTCTGTTGATATGGAAAACGGCACTGCCCTTGTGCGTAAAAATCAGGCTGTCGTTTACCTTGAACCCGTCATAAAGGGCGCGGCGTGCGAAAGAGTTATAGAGAGCTATACCGAAAACGGCGCGCAGGGTGCGATGGTGTCTATCGGAGAGTGCGTCGGCGCTGTGGGAACAAAGGGCTCTTCGGGCGAAGCGTGGAGTGTGGATATTCAGGATCCCGAAAAGGAAACAGGAACTGCTCTCGGCACGCTGAGCTTTGATGGCGGATACATCGCGACAAAAGGAGTTTACCAGACCTTTTTTGTTGAAAAGGACAAGGTTTACCATAATATTATCGATCCGAGAACGGGATATCCGGCTGTCAGCAATATTACTTCGGTTACCGTTCTCTCAAATTCGGGCGTTGTTGCCGAAGCCGCCGCCTATGCCTGCATAGTTGCCGGCAAGGCCAGAATTCCGGCCATTGCCGAGGCGCTCGGCATTGAGGTGCTGGCAGTGGACAGCGAAAAAAATATTTATATAACCCCGGGACTTGAAAACAGGTTTTCCCTTGCGGCCGAGGGTTACAATATTTGTTTGTTTTAGAAAGGAAGGGTATATCTGATGCAAAACGGTGGTTTTCTGGCGGATAAACCGTACAGAACTAAAGGCGGAGTGCATGTAGATCATCACAAAAATACAAAGGACTGCGAGAGCGTAAAAATTACGCCTCCGAATAAGGTTATTATACCCATGTCCCAGCACGCCGGAGCGCCATGCGAACCTTTGGTTAAGGCGGGCGATACCGTTACTGTGGGACAGAAAATTGCGGACAGTGCAAAGTATATTTCCGCGCCCATTCATTCAAGTGTTTCGGGCAAGGTGACAAAAATAGGGGATTATCTCATGTCAAACGGTCTTGTTACCAAGACGGTCGAAATTGAGTCGGACGGTCTTATGACCGTCTGCCCGGAGGTAAAACCCCCTGTTATTACCGATACCGCTTCGCTAATTGCAGCTGTGCGCGAATCCGGTCTTGTAGGTCTCGGCGGAGCGGGATTTCCCGCCCATGTAAAGCTTTCGGTTCCCGAGGATAAGACGGTCGATACCCTTGTTATCAACGGCGCGGAGTGCGAGCCCTATATCACCTCCGACTACCGCTGTATGATGGAGGACACCGACGATATCGTTGAGGGTGTAAAACTTCTGCTGGATACCATGAAGATAGGCAGAGCGATAATATGCATCGAGGGCAATAAGCCCGAGGCTATCAAGCTGCTTAAGTCACGGTTTGAAAACGATGAAAATATAACGGTAGTAAAGCTCAAGGCAAAATATCCCCAGGGCGCGGAGAAAACCCTTGTTCAGGCGGCAACCGGCAGGAGAATAGCTCCGGGCAAGCTTCCCGCCGACGCGGGCTGCATTGTTATGAACGTAACCTCTGCTGCATTTATCGCGCGATACGTTCGTACCGGTATGCCTCTTATATCAAAGAGAATTACCGTTGACGGCTCGGCTGTTTCAAACCCCGGCAACATAATAGTTCCCGTGGGCATTCCCATTAAAGAGGTCATGGAATTTTGCGGCGGATATAAAACGACTCCCCGTCAGATAATTATGGGCGGGCCTATGATGGGCGTTGATATTTACAGCGATGAGGACCCCGTTTTAAAGCAGAATAACGCCATTTTGGCTTTTGATGAAAAGGATTCCCCCAGACTGAAGGCAAGTCCCTGCATCAGATGCGGCAGATGCGTGCGCGTATGTCCGATGAATCTTATGCCCACACGTCTTGAGGCGCTCAGCAACGCCAAGGACAAAGAGGCTCTGCGCACAAGCGGAATAACATCGTGCATGGAATGCGGAAGCTGCTCTTATGTCTGCCCCTCAAAGAGAAATCTTATTCAGACAATAAGACTGGGCAAGGCTCTTTTGAGAAGCTAAAATCGCTTTGGATATATTTTGACGCTGTTTTGCTCTCTCAGCAAAATGGCAGAGAAGGGAAGGACTAATTCTTACTATGGATAAACTACTTGTCACATCATCCCCGCACCTGCGGGACGGGGATACGACCCAGGGCATAATGCTTGATGTCATTATAGCAATGCTGCCCTGTCTTATCGCGTCGTGCTTCTTTTTCGGCATGCGCTCGCTTATGCTTACCGCCGTATGCGTGGTCTCGTGCGTTGCCGCCGAATACATAACACGCAAAATAATGAAAAGAGACAACACGGTAGCCGATCTTTCAGCCGTTGTTACCGGAATGCTGCTGGCTTTTAACCTGCCGGTTACACTTAACCCGCTGTTTGCGGTTATCGGCAGCGTTGTTGCAATTGTTGTAGCAAAACAGTTTTTCGGCGGACTGGGTCAGAACTTTGTAAACCCGGCGCTGGTTGCCCGTATTGTGCTTATGGTATCGTTCCCCCAGCCTATGACTACATTTGTGCAGCCTTTCTGGTACAGAGCCGGCGCTGACGCCGTTTCCACCGCCACCCCGCTTTCCATACTCAGCAACGGCGGAGATGTTTCCACCATTCCCCCCTACATAGACCTTTTAGTGGGCAACAGAGCGGGATGCCTCGGCGAGACCTGCGCTCTTGCAATTATCTTTGGCGGAATATACCTTGTAATCCGCAGGGTAATTACCCCCACCATCCCCGTTATTTATGTAGGAACTGTTGCGCTTGGCGCGGTTATTCTCGGCAACGACGTAGCCGTTCAGGTGCTTTCGGGCGGTCTTTTACTCGGAGCGGTATTTATGGCTACCGACTATGTAACCTCCCCCGTGACCAAGTGGGGCAGAGTTATATTTGCGTTCGGCTGCGGCGTGCTTACCGTACTTATCAGACAGTTTGGCTCGCTTGCCGAAGGTGTTTCCTACGCTATTCTTATTATGAACATTCTCACTCCTCACATTGAAAATCTTACCCGACCCAGACCCTTTGGAGAGGAGCGTGACAAAAAATGAAAGCAAGCACAAAAGATATTTTAATTCCCACCCTCTCGCTCTTTTTGATTTGTCTGGTCGTTACCGCTCTGCTTGCGGTCACAAACCATAAAACAGCTCCGCTTATCGCCGAAATCTCGGCACAAAACGAAGCAGAGCAGCGCAAGGTTGTGCTTCCCGCCGCCGAAACCTTTGAGCAGGTTACCGGTCACGACAACGCATTTGCGGGCTACACACCCGACGGAACTCTCTGCGGATTTGTCTTTACCGAAAAGGAGAAGGGCTACGGCGGAGAAATAACCGTTATGGTGGGCATTGATACCGCTGCGAATGTCACCGGAGTAAGCATACTTGAGCACGGTGAAACCCCGGGACTTGGCGCAAACGTGACAAAAGATAAATTTTTGGAGCAGTATAAGCAGAATATGACAGGTGAGCTTTCAGTGACAAAGGACGGAGGAACGATCGACGCCGTGACCGGCGCGACAATTTCCTCACGCGCGGTTACACGCGCCGTCAACGCTGCTTACGCCGACTATAAGGCAATTATTTCGGAAGGAGGTATGGCGGCATGAGTAAGGAAAAAACAAGTCTTTTATCTCAGTTTACAAACGGAATAGTTAAGGAAAACCCCGTTTTGCGACTGGTGCTGGGTACTTGCCCCACACTCGCCGTAACCACCTCGGCCGTTAACGCTATCGGCATGGGCGCTGCGGCTACCATGGTACTTATCTGCTCAAATATTGCGATATCTCTTCTGCGAAAGGTTATTCCCGATAAGGTGCGTATTCCCGCCTACATAACAATTATCGCGGGCTTTGTAACTATTGTGCAGATGCTTGTAAAGGCTTTTGCACCCTCAATAGATAAATCCCTCGGCATCTTCCTTCCTCTTATTGTTGTAAACTGCATAATTCTCGGCCGTGCCGAAATGTTTGCAAGCAAAAATCCCGTTCTGCCCTCGGCGGTAGACGGTCTCGGTATGGGTGTAGGCTTTACCGCCGCCCTGCTTATTATGGGCATTATACGCGAGGCTCTCGGAGCTGGCACTGTCTTCGGAAAAGCTCTGCCTCTGCTCTCGGAAGGCGGAATCATGGAGCCCATGGTAATTTTCCTGCTCGCCCCCGGCGGATTCTTTGTTTTCGGAATACTCATCGCCCTGGCAAACAAGCTGGATAAGCGCGAGGTAGTTCCCAACGCCGGCGGCTGCGCCGCCTGTCCCGCCGCCGCAACCTGCTCAAAAGCGCTTAAAGAGGGAGGCTGCGATAAATAATGATTAAAGCTATTGTCGCCGTATTTTTGGCGGGTATTTTTACCGAAAATATGGTTCTTTCAAAATTTATGGGCATCTGCCCCTTTCTCGGCGTATCCAAAAAGGTCAACACGGCCTTCGGAATGAGCGCCGCCGTTGTTTCGGTCATGGTGCTGGCAACAGCCGTTACATGGCCTGTTTACCACTATCTGCTCGTTCCCAACGGGCTCGATTATTTGCAGACGGTTGTATTTATTCTTATAATCGCCGCTCTTGTTCAGCTTGTTGAGATCTTGCTTAAAAAGTTCATTCCCGCCCTGCATAAATCCCTCGGGGTTTATTTGCCGCTCATCACCACAAACTGCGCGGTGCTCGGAATTGCCCTTTTGGTTCAGGACAACGGTTATAACTATGTAACCTCCCTGTTTTCGGCACTTGGCAGCGGCATCGGCTTTATGGTAGCCATGCTTATGTTTGCGGGCGTGCGCCAGCGTCTTGAGAAAAACGATATTCCCAAGGCCCTGCAGGGTCTGCCCATCACCCTTATTTCGGCGTCTCTGGTATCCCTCTCGTTTTTGGGATTCTCGGGACTGCTCGACCGACTTTCCTAAGGGGGGTGGCGTGATGAGTTCAATTATTATACCTATTATAATAGTATCAGCCATCGGTCTGCTTGCAGGAATAGGTCTTTCGGTTGCGTCGGCCGTTTTTGCCGTGCCCACCGATGAAAGGGCAGAGGCTGTACTTGAAATTCTGCCCGGCGCAAACTGCGGAGCCTGCGGATATTCCGGCTGTGCCGGTTACGCAAAGGCTCTTGCCGACGGAACCGCAAAAAACGGTCAGTGCGCACCCGGCGGTCAGGCGTGCGCCGAAAAGATAAGCGAGCTGCTGGGTATCGGCGGAACGTCGGTTGAACAGAAGGTTGCAGTTGTCCGCTGCGTCGGCACGCTCGACAATACCACCAACAAGATGGACTACGACGGGCTTGCCTCATGCGCCGCGGCTATGCAGCACTTCGGCGGAGTTTCAAGCTGCCGTTACGGCTGTATGGGAATAGGCGACTGCGCCGCTGTGTGCGACTTTAACGCCATAAGCGTTTGCAACGGCGTTGCCCACATCGACCCGACCCTTTGCAGGGGCTGCGGAAAATGTATGGCTGCCTGTCCCAAAAAGCTTATCGAACTTGTACCCTTTAAGGACGCAAAGATCGTGCGCTGCCGCAATATGGACAAGGGCGGCGCGACGCGCAAAATCTGCAAGAGCGGCTGCATAGGCTGTATGCAGTGCCAGCGCAACTGCCCCGCGGGGGCGGTCAAGGTGGAAAATTCCGTCGCCGTTGTGGACGTTGAAAAATGTATCGGCTGCGGACTTTGCTCGGAGGTCTGTCCCTCAAAGTGCATCACCGATATTATAAAGAAATAAAAACCGAAAAAACTGCCCAGCCGCAAGGGAAGCAAATTTCCCCTGCGGCTGTCGGATTGTTACGGTAAAACAGGCAAAAACACAATATATAGGTATTATTTTGAGCAAATATCCATAATTAGAACCTAAGTCGGAATGATATACGAATTTATGTGATTTTGCACAAAAATAGAAAGAAAAATTTTCATAAATTCTACATACAAATTGGGGCAAAAAAATAAAATTTTACTTGCAAATACAGGGTTTATATAGTATTCTATATAGGCGAGACTGCACAGATATGCGATGAAGTGGGAGGTTGCGGCACAAGTTGCCGGTTTTTCCATGGAGTATGTCCGATTTCAAACCGGGCGAAGAAATATTTTGCAAACACAAAGCTTGCGAATTTGTGTCTGCATGACGCTTTTTTGTCTTTACCCGGATGCTCATTTTTAACCCGATGAGCAGTCCGGTTTTAAAATGCCCTCCGGGTGAAACACCCGGCAGTGTGTAAAAGCAAAAGCGCCGCCCGCCAACTAAAATTTTAAGGAGGCGTTACAAGTGGCAGTCAAAGAAAAGATAAGGATAAGAGTTAAAGGTTACGACCATTCGCTGGTCGACCAGTCGGCGGCTAAGATCGTCGAAACGGCAAAGAGAACAGGCGCAAGGGTTTCCGGTCCCGTTCCTCTGCCCACCGAGAAGGAGATCATCACCATTCTCCGCGCTGTACAC
>JAFRVM010000070.1 GCA_017438505.1 Clostridia bacterium
CTGGGTGCAGCTTAAATGCGCGCAGCTTTCCTCTCAGGGCGTGCGGCTCAAGGATATGCCGGGCGAGTGGATGACCGTTCCCGACGACGAGCAGATGAAAAACTCCATAATAGCGGTAAAGGCGGTTTTTGCCTGCAACAGACTGCTTGATATGCACAAAATCGAGGAAGCGGCGCAGCTTATTACAAGGATAGTCAGCGATGACGATTACGCCGTTTGCGGATTGCACAGAGGTATGCTTATAGGCGACCTTGTTTACTGCAGCGATATGCTGGGCAAAAGCACTCCGAGAGAGCTGACGCAGGATAAAATGTACATAACCGTCAGCAAAAAGATGAAGCAGTTTTTGTCGGTTATAAGGACAAATTACGCTCATGCTCTGCTTTGGGAAAAGAATGAGCAGAAAGCGGACAAAATTCTTGAGGAATTTGAGAAGATAACAAAAAACTATCCCTATTCTTCCGATATTGAGAGCGAGCGGGAGCTTATCGCGCTTGCTAAGGAAAAAACAAATACATAAAACAAAAGGCTGTATCAAACCGCGAGAGTTTGATACAGCTTTTTTAACTTAAAGTTGTTTTATTTGATAATGGAAACTCCGTCCATCTCCTCGGGCTGAGGAAGATCGAGAATCTTGAGCATTGTGGGTGCGATATCGGCAAGTCTGCCGCCCTCGCGAAGTTCACAGGGATAACCTACAACGCAGAAGGGAACGGGATTGGTCGTGTGTGCGGTAAATGGTTCGCCATCGGTATCTACCATGCAGTCGGCGTTGCCATGGTCGGCGGTGATGAGCACCGCGCCGCCCTTGGCGGTTATAGCGTCAACAACTCTGCCAACGCAGTTGTCTACCGTCTCAACAGCCTTTACGGCAGCCTCGAATACGCCGGTGTGACCTACCATATCGCAGTTTGCGTAGTTAAGGATAATTACGTCGAATTTATCCTCGCCGATAAGCTCGCAGACCTTGTCGCAGACCTCGTTTGCGCTCATCTCGGGCTTTAGGTCGTAAGTTGTTACCTTGGGAGAGGGGATAAGAGCTCTGTCCTCGCCCTCGTACTGTTTTTCAACACCGCCGTTAAAGAAGAAGGTTACATGAGCGTACTTCTCGGTTTCGGCAATGCGAAGCTGCTTTAAACCCTTGTCGGAAATGTATTCGCCAAAGGTATTTTTGAGAGACTGAGGCTTGAATGCGACATTTACGTTGGGCATTGTGGCGTCATACTGGGTCATGCAGACATAGTAGAGCGGGAAAAATCCGTTTCTTCTCTCAAAGCCGGTAAAATCAGGGTCAACGAATGTGCGGCTGATCTCTCTTGCGCGGTCGGGGCGGAAGTTAAAAAAGATAACCGAATCGTTAGCGGAAATCGTACCCTCTTTATCGCATACAACAGGAATAACAAACTCGTCGGTGAGGTTTTTGCCGTCAGCGTCAACCGTTTCGTAAGACTCCTTAATGGCTGCAACAGGGTCGGAATTTTGGATACCTTCGCCGTAAACCATTGCGCTGTAAGCCTTTTCTACTCGCTCCCAGCGGTTGTCTCTGTCCATGGCGTAAAATCTGCCCATAACGGTGGCGATTTTGCCGCAGCCGATCTCCTCGAGCTTTTCAGCGCACTGAGCAACATAGTCGGCGCCTGAAGCGGGGGGAACGTCTCTGCCGTCAAGCAGACAGTGAACGTAAACCTTTTTAAGACCGTTTCTCTTTGCAAGCCGGGCTAGGGCGTAAAGATGTGTATTGTGGGAGTGAA
>JAFRVM010000071.1 GCA_017438505.1 Clostridia bacterium
GCAAGAGTGATACCTCTTTATATTACGGATCTCGCCATTCTTTTGCAGAATATGTTCATGCCAAAGCTTACAATTTTTTTCGCAAAAAACGATGATGAGGGCTTAAAGAGGGAGCTTAAGACAGGTATGAATCTTTTAAGCGTCATCGTTTCTCTGCCTCTTGCCGTAATGACCGTTTTCGGAAAAGAGTTTTATACGCTCTGGCAGCCTACTATCGACGCGGAGCTTTTATATATTCTTTCGATACTTGCAAGCGTCAATATGTATTTCACCTGCGGCGTTATGTGCGTTTTCAATCTGTTTACGGTTAAAAACAGGCTTCGCCCGTACGCGGTGATCCAGCTTGTCACAGGGGCTGTAAGCACTGTCGCAGTGCTTATTCTTGTCAAATTCACGTCTCTTGGCATATACGCCATAGCCGGCACAAGCTCGGTGTGTCTGCTGCTGGGCGGGATTTTCGGCAGCATACCTTATGCCTCAAAGCTTGCCGGAGAAAAGGGGAGCAGGTATTATCCCCAGATGCTCAAATCGTTTTTCAACACCGCCCTCATCTGTGCAATCGGATTCGGTGTGAAATTTATTATTAAATCAGGCTCATGGTTCGGTCTTGCCGCCGGAGCGGCTGTTACCTGCGCGGCAGGCTTTGCGCTGAGCTTTTTCGTTTTGCTCGGCAAGAGCGAAAGACGTGAGTTTAAGACCCTGCTTGGACACAAATTCTTACATTAACATAAAATATCATTATTGGTTTTAAAATATTTATAAAAAACCGTTTACATATTGCAAAAAAAGTGTTATTATATCCTGTGGTAAAGTGATTCCAAATAATTGCAATCCAAATTGAAAGGAAAGATGCATTATGGCAAGAAAAATGAAGTCCATGGACGGCAACAACGCTGCGGCGTATGTCTCGTATGCGTTTACAGAGGTTGCGGGAATTTATCCCATTACCCCGTCAAGCCCCATGGCGGATTATGTCGACCAGTGGTCGGCGGCAGGACAGAAGAATATCTTCGGAAACACCGTCAAGGTCGTTGAGATGCAGTCCGAGGCAGGCGCTGCGGGTACGGTTCACGGCTCGCTTGCGGCAGGCGCTCTTACAACCACCTATACAGCTTCGCAGGGTCTTCTTCTTATGATCCCCAATATGTATAAGATAGCCGGCGAGCTTCTTCCCGGAGTATTTCATGTTTCGGCGCGCTGTGTTGCCAGCCACGCTCTGAACATATTCGGCGACCATTCCGACGTTTACGCCTGCCGTCAGACAGGCTTTGCAATGCTTGCAGAGACTAATCCGCAGGAGGTTATGGACCTGGGCGCAGTCGCGCACCTTGCGGCGATAAAGGGCCGCGTACCGTTCATCAACTTCTTTGACGGATTCCGCACTTCTCACGAGATCCAGAAGATCAAGATCTGGGATTATGAGGATCTTAAGGAAATGTGCGATATGGACGCTGTCGAAGCGTTCCGCAAGCGCGCACTCAATCCCGAAAGACCCGTTATGAGAGGCTCTCATGAGAATGACGATATCTTCTTCCAGCACAGAGAGGCGTGCAACAAGTATTATGACGCTGTGCCCGGCATAGTCGAGGAATACA
>JAFRVM010000072.1 GCA_017438505.1 Clostridia bacterium
AAGCGAACTCGGTTTTGAGATAACCAAGGCTAAATATGAACGTGTTGATGTTGCCTACCGCGCGATAGGAAATATCGGATATAGTTATATTCACAGTTTTGGAGCCAATACCTGCGATCAGTTTGAAAATGCAATCGGAGAGCTTGTCGGTCAGGACTGTAAAGGCTTTGTACTTGATGTGCGTGACAACGCCGGTGGCTCGCTTTCCGCCGTATGCGATGTTCTTGATGTGCTTTTGCCGGCCGGAAGCCTTGTGCGGCTTACTTCGAAGGACGGCACCGTGACCGAGGATTACATTTCCAACGCAAAAGAACTCGGCATGCCTATGGTTGTTATTGTAAACGAGGGTACGGCAAGCGCGGCCGAACTTTTCGCTGCGGATCTCCGTGACCGTAAAGATGTTAAGCTTGTCGGTACAAAAACGGTAGGCAAGGGCACTTTGCAGAGAACATTTCCTTTAAGCGACGGCTCTGCAGTATCAATAACGGTTGCAACCTTTGCTCCGCCTGTCAGCGACAGCTTCAACGGAGTAGGAATTACTCCGGATTTCCCGGTATCTCTGCCGGATCCGGACAGCAATTTCCATCTTCTTAACGAAACGACCGACAACCAGCTTTCAACGGCAATAAGCGTTTTGGGCTACAGTATGCCTGAAGAAACGACGGTTGATGAAAATTCCGAAGCCCCGCAGCAGTAATTTTTATTTTTTAGTTGACTTTTTGCGTGGAAACGGATAAGATAATATTGTAAATGCACTTTAAACATTTTGGAGGTGCCTATAATGGATAATAAAAACAATACATGGGCTGTAATCGGCATTATTGTTGCCATTGCTGCCGTGGTGGCTTCCATAACCACCGCTGTTCTGCTCTTTGAGAAAAAGCGCAGAGAGGACGAGGAGCTTGAGGAATATCTGGACAGCGTTATTTCTTAATGTCCGTTTGTTCCGCATCTTTTTCGGTAATGAAATAATAGATACCCGGGCAATAGAGTAGTTGTAAGGGCTCTGTGCCCGGGTTTCTTTTTGTGTTATTCCATTTTTTTCGGAGCATAAACATATGAAACAGGAAGTACTTGATTATAAAATTGAAAACACAAAGCTGAGGGTGCTTTTCTGCGGTGGAATATGTGCGCTGTTTTTGCTTGTTCTGATGTATTTTTCCGGTAATCTCGACGGTCTGATGAACATCAAAAGAAAGCTGGTGTGGTGCGGGCTTTACGCGGCGGTTCTTTTAGCGGTGCTTGTTTATTTTGCCGTCAGAAGAAGGGTAAAAGACGTCTGGCTCCTCTGTGCTGCAGGTATAGCTGTCGGCGGAGCGATAGGCGTGCGGCTGATGCTTTTTGACCACGCTTCGGGCGATTATATAGCGTTTATCGACCATTGGATAAGACAGATAAGAGAATTGCCTGGGCTTGAGGGCTGGGTAAAGAAGATAGGGGATTATAATATGCCCTATCTTTATATGCTCACTTTTGTTGCAAAAACAGGCGGATTTGAGCTCTATAAGGTAAAAACATTCTCGGTGCTTGCCGATTTTGCGCTGGCTTATTTTATTATGCGGCTTGCGGGACTCAAGCTCAAATCGGTAAAGGGAGAAATCGCGGTATTCTGCCTTGCGCTGTTTATTCCGACTGTAATTTATAACGGCGCATACTGGGGACAGTGCGATTCCATTTATGCCGCATTTTCATTTGCCTTTTTATATTACGCGCTTACAAAAAGACCGTGGCTTTCCTGCATTATGCTGGGACTTGCGGTATCCTTTAAGCTTCAGGCGGTATTTTTGTTCCCTATGCTTATCGCTTTTATTATTGTTAAAAGAATAAAACCGCTGCATCTGCTGGCTGTTCCGGCAGCGTTTATTCTTACACTTTTACCGGCTGTTTTTGCGGGAAGAAGTCTTTACGATACATTCTCGATTTATTTCGTTCAGGCAAGCAAAAACGAAAAGCTCACGCTAAATGCTCCGTATGTCTATCAGTTTGTGCAGGGCGTTGAACTTTCAAGTTTTACAACAGCGACGATTATCCTTACCGGTGCGGCGCTGTTGTGCCTTTTGTACGTCGTTTATATAAAACGCGACCGGATGGATAGAGAAATTCTCGTAAGAACGGCATTTTTGTGTTCGCTTATCGTTCCGATGTTTCTGCCCCAGATGCACGAGCGATATTTCTTTTTGGCCGACTGTCTGTCGCTGCTTATACCCGTTCTGGTAAAGGACAGAATATTTGTCCCCATTGCCGTAGTTTACTGCTCTTTCAGAGCGTACGCGTCCTTTGAGATGAACGACCCTTCGGTAAATCTGCGGCTGCTCGCGGTCATAATGATTTTAACTATGGTAATTTGTACATACGATTTTATAAATGATTTAAAAAGAAAAGAGGCAGTAAAATGAGCAGAAAGATTTTCAGCGAAAAAATTGAACCGGCGTGCAAATACTGCGTTTACTCCGAAAAGAGAAGCGGTCACGTTTATTGCACAAAAAAGCGCAAAAATCCCGAGGTTGACCCTGCCGACAGCTGTTTTAGGTACAAATACAATCCCCTTGACAGGGTGCCGGAGGTAGTTCCCGATCTTCCCGAATTTAAGGCAGAGGATTTTTCCATTGATTAAAAGTCAAAACCGATTAAAACAAAAAAGCATATTTGAAAATGAGCTTTATATCGGTATTTTTCTGTTTATTATCTCGGCTGTTTTTGTCACCTTAACCTCTTATACAACCTCGCCGGTTTTTAAGGGGTGGTACGAAAACGACGGAAAGGCGTTTTTGTTTATTGCCAAGGGCATGGTAAACGGAAAAATACCGTATACCGATATTTTTGACCATAAAGGTCCGGTACTTTACTTTATTGAGAGCTTCGGCTGGCTGCTGACCGGCGGCAAAACAGGGGTCTTTTTTTTACAGATAATCAACCTGTTTGCAACACTTTTCCTCATTTTTTGGGCAGCGCGGGAATTTATATCTGTAAAGGCTTCATTCTTTACGACCGTTGCAGTCATTCCTTTTTTAACCTCCACTCTTTTTGGCGGAAATTACTCTGAGGAATGGTCGCTCTCCTTTAGTGCGGTCGCAGTTCTGCTTGCGTGCAGATATATCAATCTGTTAAATTCGGGCAAATCCGAGCACAATGTTTTCGCGGGAGGGCTTTTGGGCTTTGCCTTCAGCTTTACTGCTAATATCAGGGTTAATAACTGCATAACGGTCGCTTCTTGCGTGCTGTATATTTTTGTCTGCCTAATAATAAACAAGAGGTTTAAAAACCTGCTTTTTAACGCGGGCGCGTTTATTGTCGGAGCGGCGCTGCCGCTTTTGCCCGCCCTTGTTTATTTCGGCAAAACGGGCACGCTTGACGGTCTTTTATACGGAAGTCTAATATTCAACCTCAAATACAGCGGCATAAATCAGCTTATCAACGAGCATGCATCCATGAGTATGTGGACCTCGGTCTTTCCGGTGCTCGTTATCGCTGTCGCCGCCGCGGTGTATTATCTTTTTAAGAGAAAAAACAACAAACTTAGATATATCGCATGGCTGCTTATCTGCCACAGCATGTGTCTTTTTGCCATGTACCTTGTAACCGGTGTTACATATCTTCACTACCTTGCGTTTGCCTGGCCTGTTCCGCTGATTTTGTATATTCTTGTTATCTTGGCTGGCGGGTTTGAGTTCAAAGTTAAGGGCAAAGATATCCTGCTTAAAGGCGCAGCTGTTGTCGCCTGCCTTGCTGTAATTTCTATATATTATTTCAACGCCGCTATCGATCCTTCTCTGGATTCGACCAGGCGCATAATCAAAAGCGCTGCCGCGGGAGAAAAATACGAGCTTGAGGGTTTTGCCCGCAAGGTTGATGAAATAATCCCCGAAGAGGATTCGGGCGACGTGTTCTGTCTTGCATCATCTTTTTCGGTGCTCTATCTCTATGATACCGCAGACCTTTACCCAAAGTGCCGTTACCATTTATTTTATGATTTCTGGAAACTTATCGACGGCAATGTAACAGCCGAAGTGACCGAAATGATGAAAAACGACCCTCCGCGCTGGCTGATATCAAAAGAGGGAGACTGGCACGATGATGAGATAAGCGCGGTAATTGAAAGCTCATACACAAAAATTCTTGAGGAACAGGGCTTTATTTTATACAAAAAAACTTCGTGATTTTTGTTGAATTTTCTTGAAAAACTATATATAATAGGTAAAAGTATGTCCTAAGGAGGAATAAATATAAATGTTTGAGATTATGGAAAAGAGAGCGCTCAACTCTTCGATGACACTTATGAAGGTAAACGCTCCCTTTGTAGCCAAAAAGGTCAAACCCGGTCAGTTTATTATTCTGAGGGTTGACGCTGTGGGTGAGCGTATTCCCCTTACCGTTGCCGACGCAGACCCCGATGAGGGCAGTGTAACAATTATTTTTCAGAAGGTCGGTCTTTCCACCTATAAGCTCGATGAACTGAACAAGGGTCAGTTTATTTCAGATTTCGTTGGACCTCTCGGCAATCCCACTGAGATTGAAGGTTATAAAAACGCGGCCGTTATCGGCGGAGGAGCGGGCTGCGCTATTGCTTATCCGCAGGCAAAGGCTCTTTATAAAATGGGCGCAAAGGTCGATGTTATCGCGGGATTCCGCAATACCGATCTTATTGTTCTTGAGGACGAGATGAGAGCCGTATCCGACAACCTGTACCTGATGACCGACGACGGCTCAAACGGCAACAAAGGATTTGTTACCGACGCTCTCAAGGCTCAGATAGAAGCCGGTAAAAACTACGATCTGGTCGTAGCTATCGGACCTCTGCCCATGATGCGCGCCGTCTGCAATCTTACAAAAGAGTACGGCATAAAAACCATAATCAGTATGAACCCCATTATGATTGACGGCACGGGAATGTGCGGCGGCTGCCGTATAACCGTCGGCGGCGAAACCAAGTTTGCCTGCGTTGACGGTCCCGACTTTGACGGTCACCTTGTCGATTTCGACGAAGCTATGAAGCGTCTTTCAACCTTTAAGGAGCAGGAAAAGCGTTCCCTTGAGGGTCATATTTGCAGACTGAAGGGGGAAAACTAAGATGCCTGATATGTCCTTGACTAAAAACGTAATGCCGGAGCAGGATCCTAATGTCCGAAACAAGAATTTCTACGAGGTTGCTACCGGTTACACCGAAGAGACAGCCGTTAAAGAGGCAAACCGCTGCCTTAACTGCAAGCACAGCCCCTGTGTTTCCGGCTGTCCCGTAAATGTAAGAATTCCCGATTTTATCGCCTGCGTTGCTGCGGGTGACTTTGAAAAAGCATACGAGATAATCACCTCCACAAACTCTCTTCCCGCAATCTCGGGCCGAGTTTGTCCGCAGGAATCCCAGTGCGAATCAAAGTGTGTAAGAGGCATCAAGGGCGAGCCTGTCGCTATCGGCAGACTTGAGCGCTTTGTTGCCGACTGGTATATGAAAAACAGAACAAAGAACATAAAGTGCGCCCAGTGCAACGGCCACAAGGTAGCCGTTATCGGCTCGGGTCCCGCAGGACTTACCTGCGCCAGCGACCTTGCAATTATGGGCTACAAAGTCACTGTTTTTGAGGCTCTGCACGTTGCAGGCGGCGTTCTTATGTACGGAATTCCCGAATTCCGTCTGCCCAAGGCCATTGTTCAGAGCGAAATAGACGGTCTTAAAGCCATGGGCGTGGAGTTCTTTACCAATATGGTCATCGGCAAGGTGCTTTCGGTTGACGAGCTGTTTGAGATGGGCTTTGAGTCGGTATTTATCGGCTCGGGAGCGGGACTTCCCAGCTTTATGTCCATTCCCGGCGAGAGCTGCGTAGGCGTTTATTCCGCCAACGAGTTTCTGACACGAATCAATCTTATGAAGGCATATCTTGAAGATTACGATACGCCTATTATCCGCCCCAAAAATGTCGCTGTTGTAGGCGGCGGTAACGTAGCTATGGACGCCGCGCGCTGCGCAAAGAGATTGGGCGCGGAAAACGTATACATTGTATACAGAAGAAGCGAAGAGGAAATGCCCGCCCGTAACGAGGAGATACACCATGCCAAGGAAGAGGGCATAGATTTTAAGCTGCTCAACAATCCCGTTGCGATATTAGGCGATGATATGGGCAAGGTACGCGCTATTGAGTGCGTTAAAATGGAACTCGGCGAGCCCGACGCTTCCGGAAGAAGAAAGCCCACGGTTGTCGAAGGCTCCAACTTTGAGCTTGAGGTCGACTGCGTAATTATGGCAATCGGAAACTCGCCTAATCCTCTTATCCGCTCCACTACAAACGGTCTTGAGGCAAACCGCAGAGGATGTCTGACGGTTAATCCAGACACGCTTGAGACCACCCGCGAGGGTGTCTTTGCCGGAGGCGACGCCGTCACAGGCGCTGCAACGGTTATTCTTGCAATGGGCGCAGGCAAACAGGCCGCCGCTTCCATTGACAAATACATCAAATCTAAAAATTAGCATAAGCTCCGCCAGATGATTTTTCATTCGGCGGAGTAATCCTTTTATTTAAAATTTACAGGGGGAAAATATGACTTCCGATATAAAAAAGGTCACATTGGAGAACGGCTTGAGAATTGTAATGATGCCTATGAATTTCATCCGCACCGTAACTATGGGCGTATGGGCAGGCTCGGGAACGAGATACGAAACGCCAGATGTTAACGGCGTGTCGCATTTTATTGAGCATATGCTCTTTAAAGGTACGCACAGCCGGAGCGCCTTTGACATTGCCGAAAAGGTCGACGAGATAGGCGCAAACCTCAACGCATACACAAGCAAGCAGTATACCTGTTTTTACGCAAAGTCTGTTGAGAACAAATGGGAAACGGTTGCGGATATTCTTTTCGATATGGTGACCGACCCGCGCTTTAACGAGCAGGATCTTGAAACCGAAAAGGGGGTCATCTGCGAGGAAATAGAGATGTACCGCGACAGCCCCGACGATATTATGATTGAGGGTATGTACGCCGGTGTGTGGAAGGGCAATATGCTCGGAAGCGAGATCCTCGGCACCCAGGAAACTGTCGGCGCTATGACTCCCGATACCCTGCGCAGATATATGAAGCAGAGATACATTCCCTCAAGAATGGTTATCTCTGTTGCGGGAAATTTTGACCCTGACAGGTTTGTAAAAAAGGTTGAGAGCTTTTTCGGCTCTATGCCGAGAGTGACGGGCGATATGGGCTGCGCAAGGGCCGAATACAACAGCAGCATTAATCTTTTTAAGCGTGATTTTGAGCAGACCAACGTCTGCATAGGCTTTAAGGCGGACGGCAGCGGCGGACCTTATCGCCACGCCATTGCTATGTTCAACAGTATTTTGGGCGGCAGTTCCTCCTCAAGACTGTATCAGGAGATACGCGAAAAGCGCGGACTTGCATACTCTGTCGGCTCAAGCTATGCGGGCTATATGCATGAGGGTCTTTTTGCCGTGGATATGGGAGTTAATGCAGAATGTGAAGAGGACGCTCTGCGCGCGGCAAAGGACGTTCTTGACGAGATAAAGGCAAACGGAATTACCAAAAGAGAGTTTGAACGCGTGCGCCAGCAGCTCGCTGCAAGCGTTATTATGGGACTTGAAGGCGCGGCCTCGATGGTTTCGCACATGGGCAGAGAGGAACTGCTTGAAAACAGAATAAGAACTGAAGAACAGATACTTGAGGGCATAGAAAAGGTCACAATAGACGATATAAATAATATTGCAAAAAGATATATTGATTTTTCGACCTGTTCGGTATCGGCGGTGGGCAGAAGCATTCACGACGAGCAGTTTTACATTGATATTCTTCGCAAATAGCTTTTTTATTCTTTTACAGGTAGAAATTTGTTCCAAAATATGGTATAATATTTATAGACATTTTTTTGGAGGGATTTATGTATGACCTATGTATTTGGCGACCTTTTCGGCGAATATGAAAAATACCGCGATATGCTTGCGAAAATCAATTTAAAGAGTACAGATGTCGTTTATATTCTGGGTAATGTTATAGACTACGGCGAGGAAGGAATAGAAATTTTAACCGATATGAGCTACCGTGCAAATGTCATTCCGGTAATAGGCGAGCACGAATATTACGCGCTCAAGGTTCTGCGCGAACTGCTTGATACC
>JAFRVM010000073.1 GCA_017438505.1 Clostridia bacterium
AGTTGCAATTGTTCGTTGTATTCTATGGCTTATTTTGGTGATTTTTGATATTGCAAAATAAATCGTTCTGCAATAAGTTATTTATTCTCAAAACTCTTTTTTATATAAATTATAAACTTTTATTGCAATTTTGTCAATAAACTTTATGCGATTTTGCCTATGATTTTTAAAATTAGAAATTTTTACATGGATTTGGCAGAAAATTTGGAGATAGAGAGGTTTAAAGTTATCTTGTCGGAATAAAAATCACATCCTCATACAATATCAGGCTGAAATTCAATGAAAAGATTAAATATATTGATAACTTTCAAATAGGTTATTGTACTGTCAAGCATACAGACCAAAAAACGGCAGGTGTTTTTAAACTACCCGCCGTTTTTATTTTGAAAACAATATACAGATAAATAAATCAATAGGTCTTAATAATCTCACGGGCAACCTCTTTTTTAGAGATGCATCGGTCCATGGCCTGCTTTTCTATGTATCGGTGCGCCTGCGGCTCATCCATGCCAAGCTGGGAGATAAGCAGCCACTTTGCGCGGTTGACAAGTCGGATCTCCTCCATCTTTTCTTCGACCGAAAGAGATTTTTTCTCAAGCTTGCGCAGGCGTTCCCGCGCACTGCACATCCATTCTAGAGCAAGTAAAAACAGCGGCTTTGAAAAGGGTTTTGCAAGTGTAAAAACACCGTGTCCGACAACCTTTTCGCGTATTTCGTCATGCATCTCGGCGCGTACCAGAAGCAGAACTACCGTTCCTTTTGAGTTTCCTATATCGATTGCAAACCTTGTTCCGGCGTCGTCGGGCAGGGGAGAGTTGATTATTACATAGTCGTAACTGCGCTCGCTCCACGCCCTTTCGGCGGCGCTGACGCTTGTGACGATTTTGACAGGCTGATAGTGAGCTTCCGGCAAAAGAGAGGGAACGGCGGTATTCAGTTTTTCTGCCGCCGAAACGACAAGAACGCTGTAAACTCGCTCTTTAAGGCTCATACTTTATCCCTTTCTTATGTGTAAAAAACTATTTTTTGCAGTAAATTGCCGGAATTTCAGCCGGAATGTGCGCTTTTATAAAATCGCTTTGCGCAGCGGCTTTGCAGGCTGCCTCAAAGCTTTCGGGCAGTTTTTGATACCCTGAAAGAACTTCCGCGCCTGCGGTATAGAAATTAATATCGGAGGGCTTGTCCAGTTCAATCTTATTGCTGATTCCGTCAAGTCCCGCGTAAATCATAAGAGCAAATGCAAGATAGGGGTTGGCGGCGGGGTCGGGCGAACGCAGCTCAGCCCTGCGGTATTCTCCGAATGCGGCGGGAATCCTGACAAGCTGCGAGCGGTTTTCGTGCGACCATGAGACATATCCCGGCGCTTTATTATTGCCCAGTCGCTTGTAAGACTCTTTGCAGGGGTTCAAAAATGCGGTCATGGCAACGGCATTTTTTAAAATACCCGCAATCATTTGAGAAAACACCTCTTCGTTTTTAAAGGGGCGCAGAGACATATTGATATGAAATCCGTTCCCGGGGGCGTTTTCAATAGGTTTTGGAGAAAAATCGGCAAACATTCCGTTTCGGTGCGCTGCAGTCTTGACAACACGCTGAAAGGTCATGGCGTTGTCGGCGGCGGTCAGCGGGTCGGCGTAGCGGAAATCGATCTCATTCTGACCGGGACCCTCCTCGTGGTGAGAGCTTTCGGGGCGAATGCCCATCTGTTCAAGGGTCAGACAGATCTCACGGCGCACATTTTCGCCCTTGTCCTCGGGGGCAATATCCATATATCCGGCGCTGTCGCTCGGAACGGAAGTCGCATTGCCGTTTTCGTCAAGATTGAAAAGATAAAACTCCTGCTCCGATCCAAAGGTAAATTCATACCCATGTTTTTTTGCATCTGTGACTGCTTTTTTGAGCAGACATCTTGTATCGCACTCAAATGCCCTGCCGTCTGGGTGGGAGATGGAGGAAAACATCTGAACAACGCGTCCGTGCTCCGGTCTCCAGGGAAGCGGCATAAGGGTCTCGGCCTCAGGGTGGAGCAGAAGGTCGCTGTGAATCTCACTGCCAAAGCCGGCAATTGCCGAAGCGTCAAGAGCAATGCCGTATTCAAAGGCGCGAGGCAGCTCGTGCGGCATGATGGCTATATTTTTTTGTTTACCGAAGACATCGCAAAATGACAAGCGGATAAACTTGACATCTTCCTCCAGCGCGTACTGAATGACCTCATCTTTTGAATACTTCATATTATCCTCCTGCCTGTGTTAATTGGCAACATACATCTGTCTGTAAGGGTTTTTGCTGTCGGGGGTCACAACCGTGAACGGGGCGGACAGCACATTGTCTATATCAAGCTTAAACAGCTTACAGTACTCTTTCAGATAAGAGCGCAGCAGAGCAATATCTTCATCGTCTGCGGGACGTGCGGTGACCTGTTTCGGGAAGGCTACATCTCTGCAATCCGAGCGCAGAAACATTTTTCCGCCGTGCATTCCGGTGCAGGGAAAGAAACCGACGCACTTTTCGTCGGGGGTTTCAAGATTTAAAACAATAATAATGCCTCCCGCCTGATATTCGCCGAGAAAGCTGCCCGCTTTTCCGCCGATCACCATGAGCGGTACTTTTTCTTTATATGCCTTCATGTGAATGCCTGCGCGGTATCCTGCGTTGCCGCGAACATAGATCCTTCCGCCGCGCATTGCGTAACCTGCGGCGTCGCCTATGTTGCCGTGAACCACAATCGTACCCTCGTTCATCGTATCGCCTACGGCGTCCTGAGCGTTGGCGGTGACCGTAATTGTGCCGCCGTTGAGATATGCACCGAGTGCGTTGCCGGAAATGCCGTTTACGGTGATTTTTTTGTCCGACATTCCCGCGGCGATAAAGCGCTGTCCGCAGCAGCCGTCCACCGTGCAGGTGGTTTTTGATTCGCGTATCATATCGTTAAGGACTCTGTGCTCGAGCCCGTTTGCGTTTACTCTCATAATTATACCGCACCTCCAAACTTGTGTTTGCGGGTTTCCGGGTCAAAAGCCGCGGTCGTCGCCGCTTTTTTGAGCAAATCGAAATTGAGAGAGGAAAGGGGAGTTTGTTCTCTTATCAAAGATGTGTAAATTCCCGCCCGCTCGTCGCAGCCGATTAGAATAAATCCCTTTAAAAGTCCGTCTTTTGTAAAAAGGCGTTTTATGGAATTTTCGGTTTTTTCCTCGTACAGCTCTCCGTCGTATGCGCCCGCCGTCATGGCGTGCAGACCGAAAAATCCTATGGAGTTCATGGGAATTGCGTTGTCAAAGGCAGCCTTGCCGCCCGCCATATTGACTCCCGCAGTATGCCCCTGCATATATGCGTTGGGCAGTATTGCAAGAACACGCTTTTGACCGATGGAAATATCCAGACCCTCGGTGCAGTCGCCCGCTGCATAGATACCGTTAACGGTAGTGCGCATCTGCTCATCGACCGCTATACCCCGACCGACTTCTCCGCCGATATCTTTTATCAGCGAAGTGTTTGCCCGTACACCCACGGCAAGAACAAGCACGTCGAAGGGGATTTCCTCGCCGCTTTTCATATAGGCGCAGTCGGTGTCAAAGCGCTGCGCACTGTCGCCCAGGTAAAACTTTATTCCGTGATCTTCAAGGTGCTTTTGCATCAGGGCGGCGCACTCGCTGTCGAGAATACTTGAAAGCACGCGGTCGGCAAGGTCGCACACCGTTACCTTGTGTACTCTGCCCACTATTCCCTCGGCGCATTTAAGACCTATAAGTCCCGCTCCGATTATCAGCACCCTACTGTTTTTATCGATAGCCTGCTCAAGTGCCAGAGCGTCGTCAAGCGTCATAAACGAAAACTTATTTTCTACCGTATCAAGACCCTCAAAGGGCGGAACAAAGGGGGAGGAGCCGGCGGCAATACACAATTCGGTATAGGGAATCTTTGTGCCGTCGTCCAGCTCGATTTTTTGCTCATCCTTTAATATTTTCACGGCCTTTCTGCCGTAAATGACCTTGCAGCCCATATCATTATAGAAGGTTTCGCTGCGGTAGCGCATACGCTCAGGGTCGGTTTTGCCCTCAAGGTAGTACGAGATAAGCGGTCTGCAGTATACCTCGTGCTTTTCCTCGGATATCACGGTGATTTCGCCTTCGGTATCAACGCTTCTTATGCCCTCGATGCATCCCGCTGCGGCAACACCGTTGCCTATGATTACATACTTTTTCACTGTGCTTCACCCCGCTCCTCATAAACTACCGCCTTGTTGGGACAGCCGGTCACGCAGGCAGGCTCCCCGCAGGAGTTTTGCAGGCACAGCTCGCACTTCTGCATAACGCCGCTCTCGCTCGGAGCCAGCGCACCGTACGGGCATACAAGAACGCAGGTAAAGCACCCGACGCACCTATTTTTATCAATCTTTACCACTCCGTCCTGCTTTGAAAGCGCACCGGCGATACAGCTTTTTACGCACAGGGGATCCTCGCAGTGTCTGCACGATACGGCGTATGAGATTTTTTCGTCTCCCTCGATGTGTATGCGCGGATAAATAGGCTTGCCTTTAAGGGCAAGAGCCATATCGGTCATTCCGGAATTTGCGAAGGCGCAGTTATATTCGCAGAGGTGACAGCCGAGACACCACTGTTCGTTGACATAAACTCGTTTCATATTATCACTCTCCCGCGTGAGAGATACCAAGTATCTGCAGTTCTTTTTCGTTAAGTCCCACTCCGCGCAGCATAAGTCTGTTTCCCCGCAGAGCCTCGATGGAGTTAATACCCATACCGCCCATCAGCTCCATTATCTCGTGCCGCCACGCGCTCATAAGATTTACAAGCCTTGCGCTGCCGATATCGGGGTTGAGCCTTTTTACAAGATCGGGTCTCTGGGTGGCGATACCCCAGTTGCATTTGCCTGTCTGGCAGGTGCGGCAAAGATGACATCCGAGGGCAAGCAGAGCCGCTGTGGCAACATAACAGGCGTCAGCACCCAGCGCGACAGCCTTTACAACGTCGGATGCGCTTCTTACCGAACCGCCCACTACAAGCGAAACGTTGTTTCTTATACCCTCGTCGCGCAATCTTTGGTCAACAGCCGCAAGGGCAAGCTCAATGGGTATTCCCACGTTGTCTCTTATTCTTGTGGGAGCGGCACCCGTGCCGCCGCGAAAACCGTCGATTGCTATGATATCAGCGCCGCTGCGGGCAATTCCGCTTGCAATTGCGGCGATATTATGCACGGCCGCAACCTTGACAATAACCGGCTTTTTATATTCGGTGGCTTCTTTTAATGAAAAGACAAGCTGGCGCAGATCCTCAATGGAATAAATATCGTGGTGGGGAGCGGGGGATATAGCGTCTGAGCCTTCGGGGATCATTCGTGTTCTCGAAACGTCCCCGACAATTTTAGCTCCGGGCAGATGTCCGC
>JAFRVM010000074.1 GCA_017438505.1 Clostridia bacterium
AAAGGAAATACCTTCCGAGAGATAATTTTTGATATCTTCGTTAAATTCAGGTGACAGCAGATAGCCGGCGTATTTCTGATGTGCGTTTACATCAGCGCTCTCGCTGCCGTAGCAGAGAATATCGCAGCAGCCGGTGCTGTTTAAAATCTCAACCCCGCCGAGGGCAAAACGCTCCGCGCCGGAAACTGCGTAGGCGGCGGGCAGCTCAAGCACTAAATCAGCTCCGCACATTAGGGCCGCCCGGGCGCGCACGTGCTTTTCCACGCAGGCAACCTCTCCGCGCTGAACGGCGTTGGGACTCATTACGGCAATGATGTGCGACGCATCGCAGGTCTTTTTCGCGCAGTCCAAAAAATAAGCGTGTCCGTTATGAAAAGGGTTGAATTCCGCTATAACTCCGGCAACTTTCACAATAAATTCTCTCTTTGATTTATAAATTTTTTCTTGTAAATTTCGCTGATTTGTACTACTATATATTAAAGCATGTAATATTATTTTGCAATATAATTTTTTGGAGGAAAAAATAAATGCTGATTTTAGTAATCAACGCGGGCAGTTCTTCGCTTAAGTACCAGCTTATCGAGACTAAAAACGAGAATGTGCTTGCAAAGGGCAACTGTGAAAGAATAGGTATGGACGGCGGTATTGTTACCCACAAGACCCCCGACGGCAAAAAGTATGAGCTTAAGGTCGATATGCCTACTCATACAGACGCTTTTATGCACGTTAAGGACATGCTTCTTACCGGCGAAGGCGCAGTTGTAAAGAATCTTTCCGAAATCAAAGCGGTAGGTCACCGTATAGTACAGGGCGGAGCTATTTTCTCCGAGTCCGTTATTGTTGACGACAAGGTTATCGAAGGTCTCGAGAGCCTTATTGACCTCGCTCCCCTGCACAATGCCGCTCACGTTCAGGGAATCCGCGCAAGTATTGACGTTTTCGGCAAGGATATCCCTCAGGTTGTTGTTTTTGATACAGCTTTCCACTCCACAATGCCCGAAGAGGCATATATGTTCGGCGTTCCCTATGAGTATTACGAGAAGTACAAGGTTCGCCGCTACGGTTTCCACGGAACAAGCCACCGCTTTGTTTCGGCTCGCTGCCTTGAGCTTATGGGACGCAGCAAAAAGCCCGAAGGCACAAAGATTATCTCCTGCCACCTCGGCAACGGCTCTTCCATCACCGCCATTAAGGACGGCAAGGTTATAGACACAAGTATGGGTCTAACCCCTCTTGACGGCTTTATCATGGGCACCCGCAGCGGAACACTCGATCCTTCGGTTGTTACATATATCGCTAAAAAGGACAACCTTAACCCCGATCAGCTCTCCGATCTTTTCAATAAAAAGTCGGGACTTCTCGGTATTTCCGGCGTTTCCAGCGATGACCGTGATGTTACCGCAGCGGCTAAGGCAGGCAACAAGAGAGCTATTCTTGCCCACAAGATGTTCCGCTATCAGGTAACAAAGTTTATCGGCGGATATGTAGCTGCACTTGGCGGGGTTGACGCCATCATCTTTACCGCAGGTATCGGCGAGAACCAGGCAGAGCACCGTGAAGCTATTTGCGAAAACCTCGCTTATCTCGGCGTTGAGATAGACAAAAAGGCTAATGCAGAGGCATGCGGCAAGGAAGCAAAGATTTCTACAAGAAAATCCAAGGTCAAGGTTTACGTTATCCCCACAAACGAAGAGCTTGTTATCGCAAGAGATACCGAGCGTCTTGTTAAGGATCTTGTAAAGAAGTAATCAAACCCATAAATAAGCCGCTGAGAAAATTTCGGCGGCTTTTGAGTTTTATTAAAAATTAAAAAGGAGATGCAATTATGAAATCAAGAATTAGAAGATTATTTTGCCTTCCGCTTGCTATGTTGCTGATGTTCTGCACAGCCTGCAGCTCTTCCGACAAAGCAGATGCAAACAGTAATGATAATTCACTTACTGCGACCGTCACAACCGAGCTCCACGCGCCCATTCAGGTCGAGCAGGACTCTCCCGATTGGATTAAAAACCTGCCTACCGCCAAGGATGAATCGGTTAAACAAATGGTCGTTGTCGCTGCTATGGGCGAGGAACTGACCACCGCTACCATTTCCATGCATGAAAGAGCCAAGGACGGTTCATGGAAGCAGATAATGACCACACCCGGTTTTGTCGGCAGAACAGGCGTAATTCCCGACGCGGAACGTAAAGCCGGAACAGGCAAGACACCCATGGGCGTATATCGCTTTACCCAGGCTTTTGGTATTGCTCCCGATCCCGGATGCAAGATGCCTTATGTTCAGGTTGACGAGGATAAATACTGGTCCGGCGATTATACCTATCATCCCAATGAGATGGTCTCGCTTAAAGAGCATCCCGAGCTTGACACCGAACATAGTGAACATCTGATCGAATATGAGTACCAGTACCAGTACTGCCTTAACATCGGCTTTAATGAAGAAGGCATAGAGGGCAGGGGAGACGCAATTTTCCTTCACTGCATCGGAAATTTGAAGCCCTACACCGGCGGCTGTGTTGCTATGCCCGAATACGCTATGAAGTTTGTTATGCAGCATGTTGAGCCTGACTGCAAAATTGTTATTGACCTTTTTGAAAACATGGGCGGAAGCTTCTAAGATAATTAACTAAAAAAAGCTGCTGAAAAATCAGCAGCTTTTTTGTATCTGTTTTACGCTTCGCCTATTCCTTCGGAGATACCGAGCATTACAATACCGAGTATAACGGTGATAACGCAGGCGTACTGGGAAGCTTTAAGCTTTTCTTTAACAAAAATCCTTGAAAGAATTACAGAAACGATGCAGTAGGACGCGACCATCGGGGCAGCGAGAACAGGTTTAGATGCCATTGCGTATACATAGAAAATCTGACCGAACTCCTCGCAAACTGCGGCGATGCCCTTATACTTTTCGGTTTTTGCAAAGGGATTGTAGGGCTTTTTGTTCTTTATCCAGAGGAAAATCCATGCGACTATTCCGGCGAGCATAAAGGTAAGACCGTATAAAACAAGAACGTCGATCTCACCGAAGCCGAGACCCGATTCCTCATCGAGAATAATGCCGTCGGCGGCGGTGCCTATTGTATCAAACAGGCAGTAGGAGATGGGAAACAGCAGGGCAAGCGCGCCGAATCTGTATTTTCTCTCCGATTTTGGAAGGGTCTTTTCGGCGTTTGAGAGCCGCTGTTCGACGACCGCGAGCATTATAACGCCGATAACAATGGCGGCAATTCCCGCGGCAATAAGAATGTTGTTTACCTTTTCAATACCCTGTGCGCCGGAAAACGTAAAGCCTGTTTCATCGGATATTGCGGATAAAGGATCGCTTGCCGTCGCAATAAAAAATATCGACATAAGTATAGCAGAAAGAGCGCCCGAAGCGTTCTGAACAGGGGAGACTATCGAAAGCTCAATATAGCGCAGACCGGCGTAGCCGATTATCATTGATATGATATAGCACAGCGAGGCGGGCGAGTATTTTATGATACTGCTTACAAATTCGGCGGGGTTTCCGCTTTTGACCGTTTCGGTAAAGGGCAGAAGGCACAGAGCACAAACGCCCATGACAATTCCGACCCATACGGCGATTTTTAAGTGGGAATATCTGTCGTCTTTATCGGAGCCGAGCTTATAGAATAAATCGGCAAAGCCCCAGCCGAGCAGACAGATAAGTGCAAACAAAAACCAAGACATTTTTAATACTTCCTTTAACAAAACTCCAATTAGTTTAGCACAAACCAAAATAAAAATCAACAATTTCTTAAGACAATTAATATATTGACAATTTTTGATTAAAAGGGTATTATTACTTTTAGATTTTATCGAAAAGCTATTTTATATTATTTTGAGGTGTAATGTTTTGCTCAATTTGATTGCTGATTTGATTAAAGATAAAAGCGTTCTTATTTTAGGTTTCGGAAGAGAGGGACATTCCACATATAAAATGCTGCACAGGGTAGGCGGATACAGTTCTGTCGCAATTGCCGATATGAAGTATCCGGAGGACTACGACCTGGGCGACGCGGAGATTTTTGCCGGCGACGGATATCTTGACGTGCTTGACAGCTTTGATATTGTCATCAAAAGTCCCGGGCTTGTTCTGCCAAAAAAGTTTTCCGAGTATAAATGCCTGATAACATCGCAGACCGAGCTTTTCTTTAAACGATACCGCGATCAGATTATCGGAATAACAGGTACAAAGGGCAAAAGCACGGTATCATCGCTTACATACCACGAGCTCTCTCAAAACGGCATACCCGCTCTGCTTGCAGGCAATATCGGCACCCCCGTTTTTGAGATTGTCGATGATATTACCCCCGAAACCAAAATCGTGCTGGAGCTTTCCTGTCACCAACTTGAATACAACCATTATTCTCCCGCTCTTTCGGTTATCCTCAATATATACGAGGATCATCTCGATCACTACGGCACGCACGAAAACTATGTAAACGCAAAAAAGAACATATATCTGCACCAAAAGCCGCTTGAAATGCTATATTGCGGAGAAAACTTCCTGCCCTATAAAAAGGAAAATCCCTCAAGAACTTTTGTTGTAAAGCCCGATATTCTGCCCTTTAAGTCACTGAGCGATATCGAGGGGGTAAAGCTGCGCGGCGAGCATAATCTCAGCGACTGCGCCTTTGCTTATCTGATTGCAAAATCACTCGGAGTAACCGACGAGGGCTTTATTGCCGCACTAAAAACCTTCAACCCGTTAAAGCACCGTCTTGAGCCGGTCGCGAATATCGGCGGCATTGAGTATTTTGACGATTCAATCTCCACCACAGTCGAATCCTCCATCAATGCCATGAAGAGCATCGAAAATGCTCAGACCATTCTTTTGGGAGGCATGGACAGGGGAATTGATTATTCCGCGCTTGTGGAATACCTTGCAACAGATTGCAAACTGGCCAATATTGTCTTTATGTATGCCTCCGGCAAACGCATTTACGAAATGCTGTCCGAGAGATGCGGCGGCACATTTTCCAAAAATGTTTATCTTACCGCAGACCTTAAAGAAGCTGTTTCGGTTGCCAAAAGTATTACAAAACCGGGCGGCGCGTGCATACTTTCTCCGGCGGCTGCAAGCTACGGATATTTTAAAAACTTTGAAGAGCGCGGCGACGCTTTTACAAAGCTTGTACTTGACACAAACATTTAGATTTTTTATCCCTGCCATTATTTTGGCAGGGATATTTTGTGTATATGGGCACAAAAATTTACAAAAATCATTTACTTTTGCACTTTTATATGTTAAAGTATGAATATGTAAGTGTACTAATCTATAATGAATGGTCGTGTTTAAATGAACGATAAAATAAGAGATAAAAACGTAGATTTTCTTTTTGACGCAATACTTACTCTTAAAGACAGGGAAGAGTGCTATTTCTTTTTTGAGGATCTTTGTACCGTTCCCGAGATAAAGACGATAGCTCAGAGACTTGTTGTTGCAAAAATGCTCAGTGAAAAAAAGGTTTATTCCGAAATAGTCGCCGAGACAGGCGCGAGCACGGCTACCATAAGCCGTGTAAACCGCGCGCTTATTTACGGATCGGACGGTTACAAACTGGCCTTTGACAGAATGGACAAAGATAAACAATGAGTTATTCCTGTTTTTCGGATTACTACGATATTTTTACCGACAATGTGGATTATTCGGCAATGGCGGATTATATCTGCGCGCTTTTTGACAGGTACGGCTGCAAGCCCGAAAGCGTTCTGGACGCAGCCTGCGGAACGGGAAGTCTTGCCATAGAGCTTGCCAAAAGGGACTTTGACATGGTGTGCAGCGACTCAAGCTGCGAGATGCTTTCGGTTGCCATGGAAAAAGCGCAGGGGCTTGGAATTTTATTTCTCAATCAGGCTATGGAAAACCTTGATTTATACGGCACCGTGGGCGCTGCGGTGTGCACACTTGACAGCGTCAATCATATTACAAACGAAAAAAAGCTTGCCGAGGCATTTTTTAAAGTTTCTCTTTTTACCGAGCCCGGCGGACTTTTTATTTTTGACGTAAACA
>JAFRVM010000075.1 GCA_017438505.1 Clostridia bacterium
CAGATATAATAATGAACAACGGCTTCTGGGTCGGCGTATATCCGGGAATGACTGATGAAAAAATAGATTATATGGCGAAAACGATAGTTGAAGCCGTAAATTCGGATGAGTGATAATGTTTAAAAGAGCTGTTATAACAGGCGCATCGGGCATGATAGCCTCGGCGCTCATTAAAGACCTTGTATCGCAAGGCGTAGAGGTGTCCGCTGTTTGCAGACCCGATTCCACAAAACGCGGCAATGTCTTAAAAAGCGGGCTTGTAAAGATCTACGAGACGGATTTATCAGACTTAAAGTCTCTTTTCGGTAAGCTTGCAAAAAGCGATGTGTTTTATCATTTCGCGTGGCAAAGCCCCTTCGGAGAGGGCAGAAACGACTGCGACAGACAGCTTGAAAACGTGCGGTATACACTTGACGCGGTGGAGCTTGCAGAAAACGCGGGCTGTGATGTCTTTATCGGAGCCGGTTCACAGGCTGAATATGGGCGTAAAAACGTAAAGCTAAACAGCTTTACTATAACCGAGCCGGAGAATGCATACGGGGCGGCAAAGCTCGCAGCAGGACATTTAAGCAGAGTAAAAGCGCAAAATATGGGCATCAAACATATTTGGACACGTATACTTAGCGTCTACGGCCCGAATGATAACGAATATACGATTTTGCAATCCGGAATACGGCATTTTTTAAAAGACAAGTATGCAGGCTTTACGAAAGGCGAACAACAGTGGGATTTCCTCTACTGTGACGACGCCGCAAAAGCTTTTCGGCTGATAGGCGAAAAAGGTCGTGACGGTGCGGTTTATACCGTCGGAAGCGGTGAAGCACGCAAGCTTTCGGAGTATATCACAATTATGCGCGACAGCATCGATCCTTCTCTGCCGATAGGCTTCGGTGATATTCCATATAATGAAAAGCAGGTAATGTACCTGTGCGCGGATATTTCTGAACTTTCGGAAGATACGGGATTCAAGCCCGATGTTCCATTTGAGGACGGAATAAAAAGAACGATAGAATGGGTTAGGAAAAAGATATGAAGAAGATCAGTGTTCTTGTGCCTTGCTATAATGAGGAGGAGAATGTTGTTCCGATGAGCAAGGCTCTGACGGAGATTTTTAAAGAGAAGCTTTCCGGATACGATTATGAGATCGTATTTATTGATAACGATTCAAAGGACAGAACACGACCTTTGCTTGAACAGATCTGCGCAGAGGATAAACGTATAAAGGCAATTTTCAACGCAAAAAATTTCGGACAATTCAATTCGCCTTACCACGGAATGCTGCAGGTAACGGGGGACTGCGTTATCAGTATGTGCTGTGATTTTCAGGACCCTGTCGAGATGCTGCCGGTTTTTGTAAGGGAATGGGAGAACGGATATAAAATCGTCTGCGGTATAAAAAAGGCAAGCAAAGAAAACCCGTTCATGCGCTTTTTGCGTACGTGCTATTATAAGATGATTCGCCACATGAGCAGTACGGAGATCATAGAGCATTTTACGGGCTTCGGACTTTATGACAGAAGCTTTATAGAGGTGCTCAGGTCGCTTGACGATCCGATGCCTTTCCTGCGCGGCATAGTTGCGGAGCTGGGCTTTAAGCGAAAAGATGTCCCATACGAGCAGGCAAAACGCAGAGCGGGCAAGACGCACAACAATTTTTATACTCTCTACGATGCGGCGATGCTGAGCTTTACGTCATATACGAAAATAGGTCTTAGAATAGCCACATTCTCTGGCTTGGGGATCTCACTTTGCAGTGCAATAATCGGAGTCGTTTATCTTATACTCAAATTAGTAAAGTGGAATGAATTTCCCATAGGAATGGCGCCGGTACTTATCGGAATATTCTTTTTAGGCTCTGTTCAGCTCTTTTTCATAGGCTTTTTGGGGGAATATATTTTAAATATTAATTCCCGTGTGATGAAACGTCCGCTTGTTATCGAGGAAAAAAGACTGAATTTCGATCAGGCGGAAGAAAAGCCGGACGACAGAAGTAAAACAAAAATGTGATGGTTAAAAAATTCAATAACAAAAAACCGATCCCGCATAAAAACGGAATCGGTCTTTTTATTAAAAACGTATCAGTAAGCTTTGCCCCAGCAGACCATGTGCTTTGCGGGTTTTCCGCAGCATACGCA
>JAFRVM010000076.1 GCA_017438505.1 Clostridia bacterium
ATGTGCAGGCAAGAACCTTGGTAACGCCGAGGTCAAGCAAAGGATTGATCGCGGGAACGTAGCTCTGAAGCGAGCAGTTGGATTTAACGGCGACAAAGCCCTTCTTTGTGCCCAGACGTTTGCGCTGAGCCTCGATGATTTTGGCGTGGTCGGCATTGATTTCGGGAATGATCATGGGAACGTCGGGTGTGCCTCTATGGGCGGAGTTATTGGAGATTACGGGACACTCTTTTTTAGCGTAGGCCTCTTCAAGAGCTCTTATTTCGTCTTTTTTCATATCGACGGCGCAGAAAACAAAATCGACCAGCGATACTATTTTATCCATATCGGCCTGCGCGTCAAGAATAACCATATCTTCCATGCTTTTGGGGATAGGAGTTGTCATCGCCCAGCGTTTTTCGACAGCCTCTTTATATGTTTTGCCTGCGGAGCGAGCGCTTGCCGCGAGAGCTGTTACGGTAAACCAGGGATGATTTTCAAGCAAAGTGGCAAATCTCTGACCGACCATGCCTGTCGCGCCTATAATTCCTACCTTAAAATCTTTCATAAAAATCTTCCTCCAATAAAAAAACCGGTTGAAAACCGGCTGTCATTGCAATATAATAGCACTATTACAGTATATAGCAACTGCGTGATAGCGCTCCATCATAAGCATGATGACAGTCGAGCGGCTGTTGACCGAAACGACCAGATGCCCGCCCGCCGTGACGAGAATCTTCGGCGTGTTCACCTTTCATGAAGTCTTAACGACTTCGGCAGCCTAAACAACATTACTCATCTCACACGCGCCTCTATCTTTGACTATTATAACCTCTAAACTGCTGTATGTCAAACATTATTATGAAAAAAAACCGGAGAAATGTATGAAAAAGTCAGAATTTTTTTATGAACTTCCACCAGAAATGATCGCTCAGACCCCCATAGAGCCCCGTGACGCTTCCAGACTTATGGTGCTTGACCGAAGGGATGAAAGCATAACGCATAAGCATTTTTACGATATCTGTTCCTTTTTAAGGCCGGGCGACTGCCTTGTGGTCAACGATTCAAGGGTAATGCCCGCCCGCCTTATGGGCAAAAAGGATACCGGCGCCAATGTTGAAATCCTATTACTCAATCAAAGAAAAAAGGACGTCTGGGAAGCTCTCGCAGGTCCGGGAAAAAGGGCAAAGACCGGAGCGATCCTCTCGTTTGGCGACGGAATTATAAAGGGTGAGATAGTCGACGTTCTGCCCGACGGCAACCGCCTTATTAAATTTGAATACGAGGGCAGCTTTTTTGAGATACTCGATAAAATAGGCGAAATGCCCCTTCCCCATTACATCACCGAAAAGCTTGAGGATAAGGAGCGCTATCAGACGGTCTACTCGCACGAGATAGGCTCGGCCGCCGCGCCCACAGCCGGTCTGCACTTTACGACCGAGCTTATGGATAAAGTCAGAGCGATGGGAGTTAATATCGCTTATGTCACCCTGCACGTCGGTCTCGGCACCTTCCGCCCGGTCAAAGAAGAGGAGATAACCGACCACAAAATGCACTCCGAGCATTTTTATCTGCCGCAGGAAACGATAGATATAATCAAAAAGACAAAGGAAAACGGCGGAAGGGTCATCTCGGTAGGAACCACCGCCACAAGAACGCTTGAATCGGCATACGATTACAACGGAAATGCAGAGCGCAGCGAGGGATGGACCGATATATTCATTTATCCCGGCTATAAGTTCAAGGTTATAGACGCTCTTATAACCAACTTTCACCTGCCCGAATCCAGCCTTATCATGCTGGTTTCCGCCTTTGCGGGTTACGATTATACTATGCGCGCCTACAACACCGCGGTACAGGAAAAATACAGATTTTTTTCCTTCGGCGACGCAATGATGATTCTCTGACAGACAACATTATAAAGAAACTCAGCCGAAAGTCCGTTATAATAATGGATTTTCGGTCTTCTTTTTATAATATATACACAAAAATATGCAACTACACAATCAAACTCTTGATTATTTTCACATCGGTATGCTATAATATTTATATCATAAACGCAAAGGAGACATGAAAAATGAGTACGTTTAAAAAACTATCGTCAATAACCCTCGCGATGCTTTTAATCATTATGACATTTGTTTTCACCGCGCCTGTCTCATCCCTTGCGGCCGAAGGTGATTTCAGCTATGAGGTCACAGCCGTTTCGGGTCCCGTTTCAGGCAGCATAAACCAAAGTCAGATTATTAACGTCATGTACGGCATTCCGCTGGTTCTTAAAATAACCGCCAACCGGCCCTTTAACCTTGACTACGGCATCTACGGCGTCGGCAAGGTCACCTGCTCGATTGATGATATTTCCCCTACCGAAAAGCAGTTTACCGTAAAAGCAAAAAATATATCCGACTACAATTATGACAGCAACCCGATATACCTTTACTTTAAAGACGAAAACGACGACACTATTACAACATTTAATTTTGACGCCAAGG
>JAFRVM010000077.1 GCA_017438505.1 Clostridia bacterium
ATTATGTCGACATTTTCGGAGGTTTGAATATCACCTGTGATATCCGATATTTCAAAGTTTTTCACCGCGCTTACAAGCTGTCCGAAGGGCTCGATTATTACCGAGAGCATAAACAGTCCGAGCACAAACCCTATTATTTTTTTCTGAGCTTCCGGGATTAGGAATTTCACCGCCGCGCATATCACGCAGGCGCACATTACCGACGCCGACCATGCGCTTATTTTATCCATTACCCTTACCCCCTTTCAGCTAAGTACCGCGCCTGCGGAAATGACGATTACGGTAAGAGAAAAGAGCTCGCAGGCAAGCAGCATACCCGAAACTGCGCCCGCAGCCGAAAAGGTCTTTTTAAGGTTATCAAGTCCGAGCATTTCGGCCGCAAACGAGCAAAAGCCTATTACCGCCGACCACATTATGTTTTGGGAAATGACCGGAATAAAAATGTATGCAAAGGCGATTATCCCGAATGCTCCAACTCCGCTTTTAATTGCCGAAACACTTCCCGAAACAGCTGATACCGCGTCTCCCAGCGCCGAGCCGATTACCGGCACCGAGCCGGAAATTACAAACTTTGCCGTGCGCAGAGCCAAGCTGTCAGTTCCCGCCGCAACCGCCGAGTTAAGACTTATAATTCCGGCAAAGAGTACGGCGCAAATACCCATAAGCCACTTTACCGCCTTGCTTATGCTCTGCGCCACCTTATCTCCTCCTACTCCGATTCCTGCGCACGAGAGCACCGAAAACCCCAACAGCACCGAGCAGGCGGGCACAACCACCGATTTTGTCAGAAATGTAAAAAACGCACCTGCAGCCGCTGCTCTGCCTCCGAACACCGCCGCAGTCGCGGGCTTGCCCGCAAGGATAAGCAGTGCTCCGTAAACGGGAGTAAATGCAAGCGAAAATGTCGAAGCCGCCCCCACCGCCTCCGAAGCGCTCTGGGCAAGACGGCAAAGCGGTTCAAAAAGGCACAGCATACAGGCGCATCCGCAGACCATTCCCAGAACATCTGCAATTTTCCTGTCCTTTATACTTTCTCCTACCCCCAAAACAAGCACCGAAAGCAGCATAAGACCTATCATCTTTGCCCCGCATTCCATCGGTTTTTGTCCCGCTGATTTTATGCAGGAAACAATATAATCGCCTATGCCGTCGGTGTTTACGTTATCGGCAGAAATTTCGCTTTGCTCCAAATTTTCTCTTGTCCCGTCGGGCAGAGCCCGGTCAAGTTCAAACGCTCTCGTTTCTCTTGCTATCTGCTCCCCCACCGCAAAGCACCGCGGGGTGAAAATCAAGGCAAGAAATAATACCGCCGTCAGTGCAATCATTTTTTTGCGCATTTTTTAACCTCCCGCAAGCTCCAGAGCCGCCTTTAATATATCCCCGATGAGCGGCGCGGCGATTATGAGAACCGCAATGCCCGTGCAAACCTGCGCCGCCGACGCCACGGCGTTTTCCCCCGCGCTTTTGCAGATATCCGAGCAAATTCCGCCCACAAGGCACACCCCGACAGATTTTAAAACCGCCGCAACAGAATCGGAATTAAGATTTGCCCTTTTCGCCGCAGTGTCAATAAGCTCAAAAATCGGTGAAAGCTTCGCCATTCCCGCAGCGAGCAGTACGCACACCATACACAGACTTACCGCCGCCGCGATTTCCGGTTTGATTTGTTTGACCGACAGCAGAAAAACGCACATAACGGCGCACACCGCCAGTATTCCTATCACATTCATCAAAGACCAAACAATGATTGCACCTTTTCGAACAAGTCGGCTATCTCGTCGATAATCATGACAAGAACAACCACAATGCCCGCAAGGGTGGTCATCATTGCCTGTTCCTCCCTTCCCGAGCTTTTTAACACCTGATTTAAAACCGCCACAATTATACCTATCGCGGCGATTTTAAAAATAATGTCCACACCTGTCATTTTTATCTACCTTTCCCTTTGGTTTACATCATATAAAAATCAGCACGGCCGCCAAGCTCCCGCAGCAGTAAAGCGACAGCTTGACCCTTTTGCAGTAGTCGGCGTTCTGCTTTGCCTGTTTGATTTTCTCCTCGATTTCGGCCAGAAAGAAATCAAGGCACTCCTCCTGACCGTCCGCATCGCTCTTTCCGAGTTTTTCTCCCAGAGCTTCGGCAAGCTGCAGATCCCTTTTGTCAAGAAACTCCCCGCACGCTTTTTGCCACGCCGAATAAAAATCGTCCTCAGTTCTGCAATACCTGTCGCAGGCGGCGGTAAATCTGCCGCAGTTTTCCTTTTGAGCCGACCTCTCTATTATCTCAAAAAGCGGCAGCCGCAGGTAGCGTATATTTGTTTTGATGTCGCCTGCAAGAGCCCTAAGCTCGTAAAGAAGCCTAAGCCTGCTTTTCTCCCTTATAAGCGGCATCAGTCCCATAGTCGTTCCCGCCGCTATTATCATTGCCGCGCCAAGTAGTCTGACCATTTAAAATCTCCTCAGGGCTGTAAACAGCCTTTATTTTTCCGGG
>JAFRVM010000078.1 GCA_017438505.1 Clostridia bacterium
ATATAACCGAGCCGATTTCGCTTGATGATACGGCAGACGCGCTCGGCTATAACAAGCGGTATCTTGCGCGCGTTTTTATGGAGAATATGGGCGTGTCTGTGAACAAATATATTGAAAGCGGCAAAATGGAGCTTGCAAAGAATATTCTGGTTTATTCGGAGGAGAGTATACACTCGATTGCCGCGGCAATCGGGTACGAGGACGCCGGGTATTTTATGCGCGTATTTAAGAAGAACGAAAATATGACGTGCCGCGAGTATAGGAGCGCGTATTCAAAAATCAATATGAATAAAATATAAGTGTAATTTGATTTTGCGTATTATATGTGATATACTATTTGACATAATCGGAAAGGGTGATTTTATGATAGACAGAGGAGCTGAATATGACGAGCTGTTGCCGGTATATCAGGAGGTTGAACAGATTGCATTTGAATTGATTTCAAACGCACTTATTGGCAGCGGAATACATATACACCAAATTGCACATAGAATAAAGGAAAAGGACTCCGCGCTTGAAAAGCTTGACAGAAAGAGTACGAAATATAAGTTCCTCAGTGAGTTTACCGATATGGTCGGCTTCCGCGTCATATGTTATTTTTCGGAGCAGGTTAATGCTGTGGCTGAAATACTCGGTAAGGTGCTTGATGTTGATTATAGCAGGTCGATTGATAAGCGCGCGGCAATAGACCCGACGCGTTTTGGATATATTTCGCTTCATTTTATCTGCTCACTGCCAAAAGATAAGGGTTACAGAGACGAGCTTTCGAGCGTTAAGTTTGAAATACAAATGCGTTCCATATTGCAGCACGCCTGGGCTGAAATCGAGCACGATTTGGGGTACAAAACCGAATTTGCAATACCGACAAAGATGAGACGTGAGTTTTCGCGTGTCGCCGGACTTCTGGAAATAGCGGATGAATGCTTTGACAATATAAGAAAGTATGTTAGCGAGTACGAGGAAAAAGCGCATAACGATATTTTAAACGGCACTGCCGATGATATGACGATTGACCTTGTAACTCTTAAAGCGGTAATTTCCTACGGCAAGAGAATGAGCGCGTTTGTAGAACGAATTGCAGGCATAAGCGGTGCAAAAATTGTCAGTGCAAGTCCTGAAAGCTATGTTGTTATGCTGCCGAAACTCGGCATAACAAAAATCGGAGACTTATACGAAATAATGGATAAGTTTGAAGATAAGGCATTTATGCTCGCGGAAGGAACACTAAAACATTCTGAAATCGACACACTTGTAAGCACTGTTGGTCTGTACTATCTCTGCCGCGCTACACTCGTGTTCGGCGCATACAGCGAGACGGAGATATTCGACTATTTTGTTGCCGGCGGCTGCGACAGCAAAAGAGCGTTGGATAACACAAAACGGATTTTATCGCTTAGAAATAAATACTGTGGCGCAAAACTGTGATTTAATTGAAAAATTTTTCATAGTATAAAACGATTGATTTTTGAGAAGAATTGTGCTATACTGTAAACACATCAATTCGGGGCTGCAATGGTTTCGACGGGGATGATGAATCCCGAGCAGCGAGTAGTGGTGAGCGCCACTTTAAAAGCTCAAACTTAAATATAAACGCTAACGATTACGAATTAGCTTACGCTGCCTAATTGCGGCGTTGTCACCTCTGCGCTTACCGCCGCGCAGAGCTTGGCATCATTTTATTGCGGTGAACGTGAGTTAAGGAGTGTCCCGACCTTTTCCACGGCTTAGGGACTGCCTGTTTTGTGGCTTTGGTTGTGGAGCAGCAACGCAGGGAGATTTAACCATAACCTGCACTCGGAGAAGCTTGGGTGGACTTGTTTTCGGACACGAGTTCGATTCTCGTCAGCTCCACCAAATGAGAACTATGCGAACACTTGTTCGTGTAGTTTTTTGTTTACAAAGCATCCCTGGTATGGTATAATAAAAGCATAAGGAGTGAATGATATGCCC
>JAFRVM010000079.1 GCA_017438505.1 Clostridia bacterium
GACCCTCCCACGCGGAAGCGCCCGAGATATCCATATAGGAAAATATTTCTTCCTCGCGCTCTCCTAATAGATATTTGCTGTCATTTTTAATGGTGGTAAACAGATATTTGAACTCGGCAAGCTCGGCGTTTTCATTAATAACCTTCTCAAGATTATCGTAAGAAGCTATAATATGATTTAATTTTGCGTCAGCCGCCGCGCAGCCGCTCATTTTTGCATCAATGTTGTTCATTACGCTCATTGCCTGCATATCGCCGGTATCCGCGTTATAACGCAAATACGCAAAAATATACAGCTTTTTGGCTAAATAAGCATACCTTTCCATACAGCCGATATATTCCTTCAAAAGCCCGTCACAAGTCATATTTTCCGCTTTTGAGGCAAGTTCGACTACATCTTTTATGCTTTCATCAAAGGCGCTCATATCAGCCTTGAAGTTTTCATCGTCAAATCCGCCGTAAAGAATACCGAGATCCCATTTTTCATTCATAATATTAATTTCTCCTTTGTAAATGTGATTTTAGTTTTTGATTATTTATACAATTCTATGCAGTTTTTAATAATTTCAACACATGTATCAATGCCCAGCTTGCTGCTGCACAGCACAAGGTCGTAGTTATCGGCGCTGCCCCATTTTCTGCCGGTGTGACTGTTATAATAATTTGCGCGCTGTTTATCCATTTTCAAAATGTAGTCCTTTGCGTGCTTTTGAGAAAAACCGTACAGCCTGACAACGCGCTCTATGCGGCTGTCAATATCCGCATGGATAAACACATTTAAGATTTTTTCTTCATCTCTCAGCGCATAATCGGCGCAGCGTCCCACAAACACGCACGACCCCTTTTGGGCGATCCTTTTTATTTCGTTATACTGATCCAAAAACAGAGTATGGTTGTACGGCATTGTTTCGGAGGTGCCTTCGCCGGTATAGAGCATATACAAAAGGCTGTTGACCGGTTTTTGGTTATCCTGTGCCGAGGTTTCGGTCAATCTGTTGTCATAAAAAGGAATATCAAGCTTTTTTGCCAGCTTTTCACCTATCTCCTTGCCGCCGCTTCCGTACTGTCTGCCTATTGTCACTATTATTTTTGACATAAACCCTTCTCCCTTCGGGACAAAATCGCTATGCTAACAGTATCATTCTACCATTTTACAAATAAAAATACAATCTTTTTTATATAATTTAAACAATTATTTGTTATAATCTTTTTGAAACAAAAAAACCTTGAAATTTACCGCGCACAATGCTATAATTATTTGGCAAAAGGATATTCGGGGGTGTAGCTCAGCTGGGAGAGCGTACGGTTCGCATCCGTAAGGTCGAGAGTTCGATCCTCTTCATCTCCACCAAAAAACGGTAAAAAGCTATAAGCTCTTTACCGTTTTTTCATAAGTAAAAATGGGAGGAATAAAAATGAAAAAGAAGGACAATGGAGGAGATATACTCATCACTATTGAAGCAATAGCGGTTACTGTGCTCGGATTGCTAGGTTCGGGCGCTGTTGCAATGGCACTTGATATTGATTCCGGATTTCTGATGGTAGTAATGTGGTTCGTATTTTCACTTGTTCTGTTGTTCCTCTTTGAATTTATAAAAAGTCAGTTCTAAACATAATATTTTAACGAAAGGATGCTTTTGCACCTTGCAAAGGCAAACAAAAATATGAAAAATAACACCTCAATTGTTTTTACCGGCGATATCGGATTTGACAAATATATGGACGGTCAGTGGAACGACCCCGAGCTTATCTCCGATGAAATACTCGATTTTCTGCGCAGCGCCGACCACGTTGTAACAAACGTCGAAGGGCCGCTGGGCGATTTTTCCAAAAACGAAACCGATACCGGCGTTGCTCAGCTTCTGCATACAATGAGTTCCGAGGTCACAAAGGTGCTTGACAGGATTCATTCCGACGTCTGGAATATCTGCAACAACCATATTATGGACGCAGGTCCCGACGGAATTGCAAGCACATTGAAGATAGCGCGCGAACACGGCGCCAAAACAATCGGCGCGGGAATGAATATTGCCGAAGCCAGAACGCCCGTTATTATAAAAGAAGCGGGCGGGATCGGAATGTTCGGCGTAGGCTATCAGAGAGCCTGCCGCAAGGCAGATACTGATAAAGCCGGATGTTACAGCTGGAGCGATCTTGAAGAAATACAGAACACTATTTCTGAGATTAAAAGTAAATGCCGATGGTGCGTTGTGGTATCCCACGCGGGCGAGGAATTTACCGCTCTGCCCTCCCCCTATACCCGTGAGCGTTATCTCAAGTTTCTTGAGATGGGCGCGGATTTAGTAGTCGGTCACCACCCCCATGTGCCTATGAATTACGAGCTTGTCGGCGATAAGGCGATTTTCTACTCCCTCGGCAATTTTATATTCGACACCGACTATCAGCGCTCACAGTACAACACCGATATCGGCGTGCTGTTAAAAATCAATTTTACAAAGGAAAGCTACACCTTTGAGCCGCTGGGAATAAAAATCGACCGTAAATGCGAGCACATTGTAAAGGGCGATCTGCCAAGAATTTTTGTAAATGTACCTGAGAAGGAATACGAGCTTCTTGCTCCCCTCTCGGCAAAAATGATGATTGCCGCCACAAAACGTCAGCAGAGATACCTGTTTCCCGAAGAATACGCAAACGCGACCGAGGAGCAGTGGCAGGAGAATTTTAGCCGTCCTCTGCGAAGCGGTCGCGTACCCGGCGAAACGCTTGATTACTTTATCATCTGCCCTCTTGCCGAAAAAGAAAAGGAAAAAGCCTGGCAGCAAAGCACGCTCGAAGGTGTCAAGGAGTATATTTTAGAGCAGATACCCGATTTGCCGAAAAAAAAGTGATTTGTTTGCATTATTAAAAAGGCAGACGCATGGTAAAGCCATGTATCTGCCTTTATTGATTTTTATCGCTTACCAGTCAAGCCGCAGGTAGTAGGGATGGTTTAAATCACTTTCGCCGCTTGTACAGTAAATATAACGCAGGGTTTTTGTTTTGTCATTATATGCA
>JAFRVM010000080.1 GCA_017438505.1 Clostridia bacterium
CCCGGAATTCCGGGCGACGAGTACGAGCTTCAGCTTGAGCTCAAGCTGCTTGCCGACGTGGGTCTTGTGGGTTATCCCAATGTCGGAAAATCCACACTTATCTCGGTTGTCAGCCAGGCAAAGCCGACAATAGCCAACTACCATTTTACAACCATAAATCCCGTTCTTGGGGTTGTAAGAATGGGCGAGGGACAGTCGTTTGTTATGGCCGATATCCCCGGTCTTATTGAGGGAGCGGGCGAGGGAGCGGGTCTCGGGCACCGTTTTCTGCGCCATGTCGAGCGCTGCCGTATGCTCATTCACGTTGTGGACGTCGCGGGCAGCGAGGGCAGAAACCCGATCGAGGATTTTGAGACCATCAACAAAGAGCTTGCAAAGTTTAACCCCGAGCTCGCAAACTGTCCGATGATTGTGGCGGGCAATAAAACCGACCTTGCTACCGACGAGCAGCTTGCCGAATTTGAAAAATACATAACCGAAAAAGGTTACGGCTATTTTCCCATTATGGCGGCCATCAATTACGGGACAGAGCCTCTTTTAAAGGAGACCCAGCGTCTGCTTTCCACTCTGCCTCCCATAAAGAGGTATGAGGAAGAGCCGGTGGACGTTGTCGAGGTAGCCAAAAAGAAGAGCAACGACTTTAAAATCAAAAACGTCGACGGAGTATACGTTGTCGAGGCCGAGTGGCTTATACGCGCCCTGCACAGCGTTGACTTTGACGATTATGAGTCTCTGCAGTATTTTGAAAGGGTGCTTACCACCTCGGGAATCATCGACGGACTGCGCAGGGCAGGCTGCCGCGAGGGCGACACTGTTTCGATTTACGATATGGAATTTGATTTTGTAGATTAATACGTGTAATTTTATGAATAAAGATTGACAAATTAAAGAAAAAAATATATAATGATTACATAAAAAAGGAGGAGTAAAAAATGTTTGAAAACGTTAATTTCCAGTTCCCGATTGTAGAATACATTGCAAAATTCTGGCTCATCTTCGGATTTTTCGGAATTCCAGTACTGGTTACAATATTTAATATCTATAACCTCTGCTCTCCGAAAAAAATTCTTGACAAGTTTTTTGAGTTTATCACACTTGCGGCCGGTGTGCTCTATTCCGGAGTCCTTTACACCTATTATGTTCCCAATCTGACAGCCGGCTCGATGCCCGTTGTTGACAAATTTATGCCTGCAATTCAGACGGTCGGCGGCGTTGCTCTGGTTGCCTTCCTTATTGTCTGGATCTTCGGCTCCAAGCTTAACGGTGTTCAGACAACCATATGCTACGGCGGAATTTATCTTGGAATTTTACTTGCTTTAATGTTTGTACTCCAGCTTGTTCCCTGTGTTTCCGATCTCTGCAAGAACTTCGGTGAAGGCGTTCTTATGATTCTGTTCCCAATCAACTTTGTTGTTATGTCTCTTTCGATGTTTATCAAAAATTCCGCTGCGCTTACAATCAAAAACGCAGAGAGCAACGATATTCGTTTCTTCGATATTCTCGGTGTAAGATTCTTGTTCGGTATTTTGTTCGGTGTTGCTATTCTCGCAATTATCGTAGGCGTTCTTTATCTCTTTAAGTATCCTTACGATTCGCTTCTCCGTGCGTTTACCGACGCCGGTCCCGAATACCTCTTCCACGGAAGATTCGGTCTGTAATAATAATCATTTAAAGGCGCCATGTGCGCCTTTAATTTTTCTTTAAATATCCGGAAAGGGTCAGACCGTGAAAAAAACAGTATTTATAGTTTTAGGCACAATTGCGGCGATAAGCATATTATTTGTTCTGTTGATTGTTCTCCCGGCAGTGGAGGAATATAACAGCAAAAAAAGAGTGTTTTCTGATTTACAGATTCGCCTTGATGAGGTAAGCTCTACCGTTATCGGTATTTTGCCAAAAACGGTGGAGGGCGGTGTCGTTATCTACGGCTCAGGCGGTAGCGGAGTGATATTTGAACGTGACAAAAATACCTATTACGCTTTGACCGCCGCGCACGTGGTTGCAGATGAGAATGCCTCTTATAAAGCATATACCGTATTTAACGAATACAGCGATAAGGTTGATGAAAATTTTTACTATAAGCTTGCCGATGTGAATATCGAATATATAAGCCCTACGACCGACCTGGCTGTTGTCAGTTTTTATTACGGAGAAGAATTAAACGTTGCCCGATTGGAAAATAATATGCCGAACAGATTTGACCGCATCATGTGCATAGGTCATCCCGACGGCAAAAAACAGACTGTATCGTACGGTTATATTACCTCAGATTTAAAGCGTGTAGGTATCAGTAATACAGACCTGCACAGCAGGTCTGTATATTATGTACTTGAGCACAACGCATATCTAAATTCTGGAAGCAGCGGAGGTCCGGCTTTTTCGGAAAACATGAAGCTCGCAGGAATAAATACCGGAGGGCTGTTCGGTATTTTCGGACGGTTTAGAAAGGGTTATCTTATGCCGTGCGATCAGCTTTCCGAGTGTATTATGCAGTGGAAAGACGGCAAAACAGAATAATTTTGAGCCCCTGTTCCGTTTCAGGTACAGGGGCTCTTCTTTTTTTGGATTTATGCGTTAGTTACATCCGCATCCGTTGTTATTGTTATTTAAGAAAAGAACAAGAATAACAATAAAAATTACCCATGCGCAGCTGTTGCTGCCGCCGAAATTACCGTTGCAACA
>JAFRVM010000081.1 GCA_017438505.1 Clostridia bacterium
CTTCTGAACATAAGAGGGGTTGTGGCAGGCAACAAAGTCAGCCTTGTTGATGTAATAGGGGCTCTTTATGGGCTTATCGCCGAAACGCAGGTGGGAAATTGTGATACCGCCTGTCTTTTTGGAGTCATACTGGAAGTATGCCTGAACATATTTGTCGGTGTGGTCGCCGATAATCTTGATGGAGTCCTTGTTTGCGCCTACTGTACCGTCGCCGCCGAGACCCCAGAACTTGCACTCGATTGTGCCTTCTGCCGCTGTGTTGGGAGCGGGCTTTTCCTCAAGAGAGAGGTGTGTAACGTCGTCGTTGATGCCGAGGGTGAACTGAGCCTTGGGCTCTGCCTTGGAGAGCTCCTCATATACAGCAAATACGCTTGCGGGAGGAGTATCCTTGGAGCCGAGACCGTAACGGCCGCCGATAACCTTGGCGTTTACGCCCTTTGTGGCAAGAGCGGTAACAACATCGAGATATAAAGGCTCGCCGAGAGCGCCGGGCTCTTTTGTTCTGTCAAGAACGGCGATCTTCTTAGCGGTTGCAGGGATAGCCTCAACCAGCTTTTCTGCGCTGAAGGGACGGTAAAGACGTACCTTAACAAGACCTACCTATTCGCCCTGAGCGGTCAGGTAGTCGATAACCTCTTCTGCAACGTCGCAGATAGAGCCCATAGCAACGATAACGCGGTCGGCGTCGGGAGCGCCGTAGTAGTTGAACAGCTTGTAGTCTGTGCCGAGTTTTGCGTTGACCTTGTTCATATATTCCTCAACGATGCCGGGAACAGCCTCGTAGTAGGAGTTGCATGCCTCTCGGTGCTGGAAGAAGATATCTCCGTTCTCGTGAGAGCCGCGCATAACGGGATGCTCGGGGTTAAGGGCGCGCTGACGGAAAGCGGCAACAGCGTCCATATCGCACATCTCTTTAAGATCCTCGTAATCCCATACTTCGATCTTCTGGATCTCGTGGGAGGTACGGAAACCGTCAAAGAAGTTGATAAAGGGAACTCTGCCCTTTATAGCCGCGAGGTGAGCAACAGCGCCAAGATCCATAACTTCCTGGGGATTTGTCTCGGCCAGCATAGCAAAACCGGTCTGACGGCATGCGTAAACGTCGGAGTGATCGCCGAAGATGTTAAGGGCGTGGGAAGCTACGCAGCGTGCGGATACGTGGAAAACTGTGGGCAGAAGCTCGCCCGCAATCTTATACATATTGGGGATCATAAGTAAAAGTCCCTGAGAAGCTGTGTAGGTGGTGGTAAGAGCGCCGGCTGCCAGAGAGCCGTGAACCGTACCTGCAGCACCTGCTTCGGACTGCATCTCGGCTACCTTTACGGTTGTGCCGAAGATGTTTTTGAGTCCCTGTGCCGACCACTGGTCAACATAGTCAGCCATAGGGCTGGACGGGGTGATGGGGTAGATGCCGGCAACCTCGGTAAACGCATACGAAACGTGAGCCGCAGCGTTGTTGCCGTCCATGGTTTTCATTTTTCTTGCCATTTTTATTAATTTTCCTCCTTCAAGAGTTTACTTGACAAAACTTTGGCAATCCATAGAAATTGCCTACAATATGATACCACTTTTAAGCCTTGATGTAAAGAACAAAATTCAAACAAAAGTCAAACATTTAATGGTATTTTGACATTTTTTGCGTTTTTTGCCGTTAAAATAAAACAAAACATCCCCGTCGGGTAAAAATCCGCCGGGGATATCTGTTTTTTGTGGTTTTACTTAGAACTATGCGGCTTCTTCCTCTGTAACGGGAACGATGGTCTCTTCGGGGTATTTGCTC
>JAFRVM010000082.1 GCA_017438505.1 Clostridia bacterium
AATCTCCGGTTAAGGTTAAGTTAGTGCCCGTGGCTTCATCGGAGGCTGTGGATGATTTGAAAAACGACCGCGCAAGCCTTCCCGGACGCAGACACATAAAGCCTGTTCACGGGGTACGCGGAATGACCGAGGATTTTGACGAACACAGCGGATATTAAAAGATAAATATATATTAAAATACGGGAGAATTATTTTATGAATTTAAAGAGAATTACAGCAGTCCTTTCAGCAGCAGTTTTACTTGTTGTCATGCTCGCTTCCTGCAAGCCTACGCCCGCTTCAACTCCGGAAGAGGCGGTGGAAATGTTTTTGAAGTATTTCTCGGCCGCAAAGTATAAAAATGCCTTCAATTACGTTGATGAATACGACGGATTCAGCTTTGACGACCGCAACTCAAAGGATGCAAAAAAGATTGCCAAGGCTGTTTCAAAGAGCATGAGCTACGAGGTTGTTGGAAAAACCGAAAACGAAAACCCTGTTGAGGTAATAGCAAAAGTTACATGCGTGGATCTTACACAGATCTATAAGACATGTACAGAGCAGGTGGTTTCCTCTATGTTCAAGGACATTCTGGGCGGGAAAGCGCTCGAATCGGATGACTTTAAATCTGCTCTCAATCAGGCGGTTATAAAGGCCATTTCAGATAAAAACGCTCCTGTTTGCACAAATGAGGTCACATTTAAACTTACAAATAATGAGGGCTCATGGTTTGTTATAATGGATGACCACACACTTGACCTTGTATGCGGTAATATTATCACTGCCAATGCCTGGCTCGAGGACAGACTGGCCAGCGGAGAGCAGGCCGGCGGACAGATCGAAGAAGGTACCGAACAGGATGAAGCCGGCGAAACAGCGGCTGAAAGCTCTGCGGAATCCGCTGCAGAAACAACCGGCAACTAAGAGGTATATATAATGGAAAGAATAGCAAGCTTTTGCGTCGACCACAACAAACTTGACAGAGGAATATACATTTCCCGCGTCGACGGCGATATAGTTACCTACGATATCCGCCTGCGCAAACCCAACATTCCTCCCTTTGTCGAAGTTCCCGCCATGCACACGCTTGAGCATCTTTTTGCCACTTATGTGCGCAATTCCGTTTATTCCGACAGGGTTATATACTTTGGACCCATGGGCTGCCGCACAGGCTGTTACCTGCTTCTGCGCAATATGTCCGAGGATAAGGCGATTGAGCTTATTCGCGATACCTTTGAATTTATAGCCGGGTACACCGGCGAAATACCCGGCGCAACCGCCATAGAATGCGGCAATTACCTTGAGCACGACCTTGCAGGAGCGGTAAGCGAAGCGGAAAAGTTCCTGCCCGTAATCGAAAATTACACCGCAGACTTACTGAGCTACGACCGCTGAAAATAGTATAGCTTTAATAAATAAACCGGTATCCGCCTGACATTTTTGTCAAGCGGATACAATGTTTTTGGGCAGGGGTTGCATTTTCAGGCAAAATAGGATATAATTCTCTTAAAAGGTTACAACTTTGTAACTTTTTAATTTAACTTGAAAGGTGATATATGTGGATATCGGACAGAAACCGCATTCGCTTGTCGGCGGTCAATTCAATAATACGTATATGACCGGCAACGAATCCGGAGAAAACCGGGACAGTCTTTTTAAAAGCATTTATAAGGTATGTTATCTGACGGGAGGATATACCTCTCTTTATACAAAAAGGTTTTTCAGAGGAATTAAAAGGATGCTTACACCCGCCGCACGTTTCGGTCAGGTTGTTTATGAGCGCGCTGTGATCGACCGCTGGATGAGACTCAAAGAGGAGTGGAAGGCGGCAAAAGGCGATGTCGGCATTGCCTCTGCCAGAATGAAGGGTGCTCACGGCTTTAAGGGCAAGGCGATTGAAGCCTTTAAAATAGTTGTTGACGGTGCCACAAAGCACTCCAGTCTTACCAAAAAGCTCTTCAACATCGGCGCACCCATAGCGGCACTTTTGATTTTGTTCCTGACAATCAGCCACTATGCAAATCTTGATTTTGCCCTGAGGGTGGATTACAACGGCGAGCATCTCGGCTTTGTTGCCAACGAGGGCGTTTACACATCGGCAAACGATATGGTCAACGAGCGTATAATCTCCTCTGGCGACGTCACGCTTGAGAGTACGCCTACCTTTACCCTTGCCGTTGCCGATTCCGGCACAAAATTTTCTACCGACAACGATATTTGCGATAATATCCTCGGTATGGCAACAGGCGAGCTTGAGGAGGCCTACGGTCTTTGCGTAAACGGCGAGACGATAGGCGCTATACGCAGTCAGGGCGATATTACCTATATTCTTGAAAGCTATCTTAATTCGTATAAGCTTAATGTTCCCGGCGAGGTGGTTGAGTTTACAGACCTTGTTGAGGTTGTTTACGGTTATTACCCCGCTTCAACCATTATGGAAGCGGAGACCTTGCGTGATACTCTTATGAGTACCCGTGATGTTACCGAGTATTACACCGTTGTCTCCGGCGATACACCGTCGGGAATTGCCCGCAAATACGGCATGAAGCTCTCCGAGCTTCGCGCGCTTAACGAAAATCTTGATGATTTGATGTATCCCAACCGCAGAGTCAAGGTTGCTGTCGAAGAGCCCATTATAGGCGTAAAATCGGTAATTACCTCCACCTATACAAGGGCGATAAAACATGCGACAAAGACCGTCAAGGACGACACAAAGTACACTACCTATAAACAGCTTCAGACTGCCGGCGCAGACGGCACCGAAAAAATAACCCAGCAGAAGATTTACATTGACGGCGTACTCAGCGAAACAAAGATAATCAAAACGGAAGTACTCAAAGAACCCAAAGACGAGGTTTACGTTGTCGGTACTAAGGTTTACACGCCGCCAAAGCCCACACCCTCTAAAAATAACGGTAAAAAGAATAACGGCAGTAATAATTCAGGCAGTAAAAACTCAGGCAACAAGAATTCGGGTAACTCAAATGTGACACCCGGCTCATCTTCTTCAAAGGGATTTACATGGCCTGTACCCGGATACCGTTCGATTTCCTCACCGTTCGGCAGACGCTGGGGCAAGCTGCATAAGGGAATTGATATTTCCAGCAGGGGAATAAACGGGGCTTCGATAGTTGCCGCGGCATCGGGAAGAGTTGTTGCTTCGCGTTACGGCTATAACGGCGGTTACGGAAACTATATCCTTATTGACCACGGCAACGGAATACAGACCCGCTACGCTCACTGCAGCAAGCTGCTTGTAAGTGCCGGCGCGAGGGTCTCGAAAGGTCAGGTTATTGCCAAGGTCGGCAGCACCGGACATTCCACCGGACCTCATCTGCACTTTGAAGTCAGAGTTAACGGAACTCCCAAAAACCCGATGAATTATCTATAATGCACTAAAAACCTCCGCAAAAAAGTATTTTTGTGGAGGTTTTTTGTTGCAAAATTGGTATTAAGTGGTATAATATAATTGTCAGATGGTTAAAATTCTCTGATATTTAAAAGAAAAGGAGTTTTGTAGTATGTCATTATCAAAAAAATGCTGTGCTGAATTTCTCGGCACGGCGGCACTTACCTTTGCGGCCTGCGGCGTAGCCGTTATTGCGGACGATAATTCATGGTGGATTTCCACAGCCCTTGCTTTCGGTCTTGTTATTGTTGCTATGGCCTATTCAATCGGCAACATTTCCGGCTGTCACATCAACCCTGCCGTAAGCTTTGCTATGGCTATAAGCAAAAGAATGACCTGGAAAGAGTTCGGCGCTTACGTTGTAAGCCAGATTTTCGGCGCCTTCTTCGGCTCGGGCCTTCTCGGCCTCTGCCTGCGCAAAACCTTTACCACTCTCGGCGGCAACGAAATTCAGGACGCACTTAAAAATGAAGCCGGCGAAATTGACAAATGGAGCTATTTAGCTGCGTTTGCGGTTGAAATTATTCTTACATTTATCTTTGTTATGGCTATTTTGGGCGTTACCGATTCCCGCTTCCACAAGGGCGCTAAGAATCCCGGCCTTGTTATCGGTCTTACACTTACTCTTGTTCACCTGGTAGGTCTCGGATTTACCGGTACAAGCGTAAACCCCGCCCGCAGCATTGCTCCCGCAGTTTTGCAGGCAATCGCAAAGCAAAGCGCATCTCTTAACCAGTGCTGGATATGGATCCTCGCACCCATGGTAGGAGCTGCGCTCGCTGCAGGTATCTACGGATCGCTGACCTCAGAGGAAAAATAAGTACAAGTAAATTTAAAAGACCGCAGATAAAACTCTGCGGTCTTATTTTTTATAACATATCTTTTTTGTGCAGCCACCAGGCGCTTATAAGCATTAGAATAACCGAAATAACAAGCGGCATCCACCACATACTGTCAAACGGAATGGCGTTTACGCCTATGTTCATACCGTAAAAACCGGTTACAAAGGTAGGAATTGAGAGTACAATGGTCAGGCTTGCCAGAATTTTCATAACGATGTTGAGGTTGTTGGAAATAAGCGAAGCGAAAATGTCCATTGTACCGGAAAGTACGTTTGAATAAATTGTGGTCATCTCAATGGCCTGTTTAAATTCGATAAGTACGTCCTCAAGCAGATCCTGATCCTCTTCATAAAGCTTGACAAATCTGCCGCGGGCCAGCTTTTCTATGGTTATCTCGTTGGCTTTAAGCGAGGTCGAAAAGTAAACCAGAGACTTGTTTATATCCTGAAGCTGCAGCAGGTCGCTGTTTTTCATAGTGTCGCGAAGCTGTTTTTCAAGAGATTCGGTCATGCGGTCTATTTGTTTAAGAAACTGGAGATACCGTGTGCTGATTCGAAGCATCAGAGAGAGAACAAAACGGGTTTTAAATGCGGTGTTGATTCCTTTGCCGCCGCGGCAAAGCTCGCTGACTATCTTGTTTTCCCGCAGCGAAACGGTAATTACGTTGTTTGCGGTGACAACTATGCCAATAGGCATGGTTGTATAAACGATACCCTCGTCAAGCTCCTCGCGGTAGGGGATATCTATGATGATAAGGGTATTGCCGTCCTCCGATTCGATACGCGAGGACTCCTCTTCATCCAGCGCGGCACGGATAAAGTCAGGCTCAAGTCCGAAATTCTCGATAAGAGAGTTGATTTCGGGTTCGGTCGGGCTTGTCACATTGACCCAGCAGCCGGGCACGCAGGTATCAAGAGGACGCATGTCAGAACCCTGGGAGAGATAGTAGTTTATCATTATACATGCAGCTCCTTTTTAAAAGCGCATGTACCTTGCGGCGCTGTGCGCTTTCCTGTTATAAAATTTTTGTACGGGTCTACTTCGATCCGCACCTGCAGGATCAGGATTCACAACGCCACCCCCAAGATTTAACTTTTAACTAATAAATTATATACTCTTTTTTGACTTTTTGCAACCCAAATGAAATAAAAAATTCATATTTTAATAACACAAAAAAGACGAAGCTTTTGCGCAAAAGCTTCGTCTTTTAAAATTAATGCTTAGTCCTCTTTATTCTCAACAATTGCGGTATGGCAAATATTGTCAATACCGGTACCGGCGGGAATAAGCTTACCGATAAGCACGTTCTCTTTAAGTCCGAGCAGGGGATCGACCTTGCCTTTGATGGCGGCCTCGGTAAGAACTCTTGTGGTCTCCTGGAAGGAAGCGGCCGAGAGGAAGGAATCGGTAGCAAGGGAAGCCTTGGTGATACCGAGCAGCAGGGGAATGCAGGTTGCTTCGCGCAGCATTTCCTCGCCTGCCTGCTTTCTCTCACGAATAATCTCGTTCTGAGCTTCAAACTCAGACTTCTCGACAACAGAGCCGGGAAGCAGGTGTGTGTCGCCCGCTTCACTGACCTTGACCTTCTTGAGCATCTGACGAACGATAACCTCGATGTGCTTATCGTTGATATCAACGCCCTGCAGACGGTAAACCTTCTGAACTTCCTCGGTAAGGTACTCCTGAACGGCCTGCAGACCCAGAACATCCAGAATATCGTGGGGGTTGATGGAGCCGTCGGTAATCATATCGCCCTTTTTGATAACGTCGCCGTCATGTACGCGCAGGTGAGCTGATGAATCAGATGGGCTACGATGCCGCTACCATCGGCAACCATGAGTTCGACTTCGGACTCGACAATATGGCGCGTATCTTCCGCCTGGCCAACTTCCCTATCATCTGTTCCAACTATGACTGCA
>JAFRVM010000083.1 GCA_017438505.1 Clostridia bacterium
ACAGACAGTGAAGATGAGGAAACCGTCGGTTACCTCAGCACCATTAAATCCAGCGGCGGTTACATGAATGTTAACCTGGAGCTTCCCGTAAAGCCGACAGATCATAACGCCACAACCGTTTCCGATGACGGAAAAACCCTTACATGGGATCTCACTACTCTTGGCATGAACGACAAGATTTACGCAGAGTTTGATTTGCCCTCAAACGATATCAGCAGAGTAACAGAGTCGATTACTTCGTCTCCCGTTCTCAAGTGGCTTCTCCCCGTTCTCGGAGTAGTTCTGGTCGGAGCAATTGTCGCAATAGTTGCTTCAAAGAATAAAAAGCGCAAGGCGGCACAGCAGGCGGCGGCGGTTCAAAACGCAGTACCTTACGGCGCGGTTCCCCAGCAGAACAATGTTGTAACCGAAGTACCTGCGCAGCCCGTACCCGCAGACGCATCGGCGGAGATTGAGGCAAAGACTGATGAAATTATCGACGCAGCGCAGGATGCGGTTGCCGATACACCGGTCGAAGAGATAGTTTCCGATATCACAGACGGAGAATAGGTTTCAAACAGTCTGTCCTAAGGGGGAAATCAGAATGAAAAGAAAAATATTGGCAATTTGTCTAACCCTTGTACTTTTGCTTTCGCTTACCTCTTGTATGCGCGTAGAAGAAACCCTGACCGTACATAAGGACGGAACGGTAGACGTTTACTCATCAATGGGCGTCAACGATGCTCTTATGTCTATTTTATACGATATAGAAGGAGCAGACCAGGAGTACGACTCAGCAGAAGTATATTATTCATTATCGCCCGCCGAAGTAAAAGAGTACGAAAAGCAGGGCTATATCTATGAAGATTTTACCGATGAAGACGGATATTCCGGTTATTCCCTCAAGCAGGAAGGAATAGATTTGTCATCGGCAAAAATCGACCTTCTGTATGAAGAAGCCGAGCCCTTTACGGTAGACGGAAACCATGTTGTTTTCAGTGCGGTTCCGTTTCCCGAGGATATGTTCGGATCCTGGGAAGAGAGTGAAGATTATCTTTCTTACGATTCCGACGATGAGCTTATAGACGAGCTTGAAGAGGATATTACGGACGAGTCCGACGAGGAAATTTTGCCCGATGAGGAAATTTTGCCCGACGAGGAAATTTCGGACGAGACCGAAGAGGATTTTCCGTCTGAGGCTGACGATGAGATTTTTGATGAGACCGAAGAGGACTTTTTCGAATTCATTACTTCACTGGAAGATAGAGTTTTCGACGGAAGTTTTGAGGATTTCATACGCCTTCTTAAAGCCAGCGGCACAAGCCTGAGCATTAAGCTGGTTCTTCCCGCAAAACCGACCGATCATAACGCCACGTCGGTTTCCGATGACGGAAAAACTCTGACATGGAATCTTACGACTTTAGGTGTGAACGATAAGATTTACGCCGAGTTTGATTTGCCCTCCGACGATGTCGGCAGGGTAGCCGAGCTGCTTGCCTCTTATCCGTTCCTTAAATGGCTTGTTCCCGCTGTCGGCGGGCTGCTGGTTGCGGGCATTATAACAATTATCGCGGTAGCCGCGGCAAAAAAGAAAAAGCGCAAAGCGGCAGAGAAGGCCGAGCAGGCAAAGGCCGAAGAAGCACCGGCAGAGATTGAAGCAAAGACGGAAGAAATTGCCGGCTCTGACACGGAAGAGGTTTCTGATATAACAGATGAAGAATAGAATTTAAACATTATGACCGGAAGGGAGTATAAAATGAAAAGAAAAATATTCGCAGTATGTTTGATTTTTGTACTATTGCTTTCACTTACTTCATGTATGCGTGTAGAGGAAACCGTAATTGTGAATAAGGACGGAAGCGTGGATCTTCGTTCAACGGTAGGTCTAAACAATGAGCTTGCAGCTATGATGACATCCGAAGAATCTGCCGAAAATCCCATGGGATTAACAGATGAAGACATCAAAGAGTTTGAGAAAGATGGCTATACCTATGAAGATTTTTCGGATAAAGACGGTTATGCAGGTTATACCGTCAGCAAAGACGGCGTTGATATGGCGTCGGCAAAGCTCGCCTTATTTGAAATAACCGACCTTTTCACCGTAGACGGAAAACATGTTGTTTTCAGCGTTGATCCGTTTGCAGAGGATGAGAATGATTATTTTATTGAAGGCGACGATGATCTTTCGGACGAGAGTTACGAGGATTTTCTTGCCGAGCTTGAAGACGACGGCCTTTTGGATGAAGAAGAGCTTTTAGACGGGACTGAGGAAGATTATCTTGCTGAAGATGATTTCCTTGACGAGTTCGAAGAAGGCCTTCCGGATGAAGAAGAGCTTTATGACGAGGATGATATGGAAATCCCGGATATAAGCGAAGAAGACTTTATGGCTGCCTTTGAAGAGGATTTATTTTCCGGTCTCGGAGGCGAGGGTTCCCTCGATGATTTGGAAAGTACCTTAAAAGTTCTTAAAGCCAACGGCTCAAGTCTCAGCATTAAGCTGGTACTTCCCGTAAAGCCGACCAAGCATAACGCCACGTCGGTTTCCGAGGACGGAAAAACTCTGACATGGGAACTCACGGACTTAGATGCGAATGAGAAGATTTACGCGGAGTTTGATTTGCCCTCCGACGATGCCGGCAGGGTAGCCGAGCTGCTTGCCTCTTATCCGTTCCTTAAATGGCTTGTTCCTGCTGTCGGCGGGCTGCTGGTTGCGGGCATTATAACAATTATCGCGGTAGCCGCGGCAAAAAAGAAAAAGCGCAACGCAGCAAAGAAGGCCGAGCAGGCAAAGGCCGAAGAAGTACCGGCCGAGGAGCAGCCGCAAAGTGAAGCTGTACCGGAAGAGGCGGACGCCGCAGCCGAAACAGAGACTCCGGAAACACCGGCCGACACAGCAGAAAAAGAATAAATCGAAAAACTCAATTAAATATCTTTAATCATGAAAAGAGTGCGTAAAGGAATCCCTTTAGGCACTCTTTTTTATCGGTTTGTTGATTTTGTCCTTTGGCCGAGGTATTATATTGTTATAAAAACGGGAGCTTGCGCAGGGAGGATAAAATGAAAAGTTCGAGAGCAAAACAGAGAGGACAGCGGAGAAAATGGAATAAACTGCTCGCATACGTCAATGAAATCTCCTACCGGGCGTATCTGCGCACCGAGCAGGCCTTTGAGCACTTTCATGTTCCGGGGGATGGGTTTCTTGACAGCCTAAAAACAAGCGGCAAAATAAAGACGGCGTTTTGCCGTGAATGGATCAGGGAAACCGAGCGCCTGATCGCGGGCAAGCCGAGGGATATCGGTTTTTGCAAGGTGGTCTGCGTTCTGTGCCGGCAGGAGCTTTACAGCTCCCAAATAATCATTTTTTACGACGAGGAATATTTCAACGGCTTTTGGAATCGCGCGCATAACGGTCAGCAGTGGGTCAGGTGTACAGATGATCGCTCATTAACAGCGCAGCGCAATATTCAGACAAATCTGCCCGAACTGCACATCCTCGAAACATTGCGTGACGGGGATGAGACCTTTAACTTTGATTTGTGGTTTTACGGCGAATGGCCGGAAAGGTAATTTGTTTGTGCTTACGCTCAGCTGTGTCCGTCAACTCCCCTCCCGGGAAAAATCAGTCCCAGGCGCTCAAGCCGGGCGGTTATGGCGCCGGGCGTTCGCTTGAAATATTCGCACAGGTCTGCTCCTCTGACGCCCTGCAAATACATCTCGCGCAGCTTTTGGTCATCCTCGGCGCTCCAGGGCTTGCCTGTGTTTTCGGGCAGCTTGCGTTTTTTTAAGTTTTCCGCCTTTTTAAGCTGCTCCTTTGCGGTATACAGCGCGCGTATTATATCGGGCTGATTAAAAATGTCGTTTTTTGAGAAAATCTCCCCGGTTATCGGGTTGATTCCGTCCGCCAGAGTCTCGATAATCTCCCTTGCCTGCCTGATATCCATATCCATTCTCCTTTTCCTTGCTCTGTAAATATTATACACCGCGGCACGTTACAGGACAAGGGGAATTTAAAAAGACACATTATGTCCTTTTTGGGGTAAAAAATATTCTCTTCTTGCAAAGTGCCGTTTTTGCGTGTATAATGTTGTTAATACAGCATTAAAGGAGTGTTTTTTGTGTTTAATAATCCCGGCAAGAAAATCCAGAGCATTGCGATTGTTTATTTTATTTTTTTCACGTTTTTATCTGTCTATCTTGCATTCCGTTTGGGAATTACCGAATCCCCGTTCACGGGTGAAAAAGTGATTATTATGGAAATATTCTTTCCGCTGCTTATCGGCGGCCCTCTTTGGGCATATTTATCCTCACTTTTTCTTAGCGGTTTTGGAGAGCTGGTCGAAAACAGCGGCATTATTGCCGGCAAGCGCGAAAATGATAGCGATAATACCGCAAATGCGGGACAACCGGTACCGATGCCGCAGCAAGAAAATCTCCCGGCGGAGAATATCCGCAGCGCTGAAATTTTGAAGGAAGATTTGACGAACGACGCGGAGGACGATCGGTTGATCGATATAATTTGTCCCTATTGCGGAGAGACGCTGACATATTCGAAATCCGTTCTTACCGAAAACACCGGCTTAACCTGTCCCCTCTGCGATAAGACCTTCCTTACAAAAAACTGACAGATTGATATTTGCTAAATTCTTATTTATAATCCCTCCACCGCTGGCGTGGTCCCCCTCCTAACAGGAGCCCGTCCCCCTTGTCGCCTGCGGCGACATTCCCCCACACTGTGGGGGATCACCCTTTAGGGCAAGGGAGGCCCGGGCAGTGCCCGGCTTTGATGCTTTGGCATCAATTAACTATAAATTAAACACCAAACAATAATTATGCGGTAATTTTATTCCCTAAAATACGCACAACCAAGCAAACCAAAACGGTCAGCTACTTCGCTGACCGTTTTTCTCTGTAAGATCATAATTTATTGCTGTCGCAAAAAGTTCTGTGATGCAACACATGGGAAGCGGACACTGTCCGCCCCGCCTCCCAAGGGCGATAAAAAATTTTTTAACTTTTTAATGAAATTTTTAAATATTTATGTTATTATATAATTACTAAATTACAGGAGGCAGTTAAAGTGAAAAAAATTCTTTCTATTATCATTGTTATTACCATGGCGCTTATCGCTCTGTCGGGCTGCAAAAAAGGCGAAAGCACAGCTTCCGAGCCCTCTTCTTCCGCTCCTTCTTCTTCCGAGCCCTCTTCTTCCGAAACCGAGAAGAATACCTCGCCTGTCGAGTCCTGCAAAACCCTTGGAGATGCTTTTAATCTTAGCGGCGAAAACAATCAGATCGCTCTTTACGAGGACAAGTGCGTATATGCTTTTGAGTACGAAGATACAATTTATCGCGTGATCGCCGCATCCACCCCCGAGATTTTTCAGGAACACTCCAATATCGACTTTATGGACGACGACTATGATCAAAAACAAAAAGACCTTCTCGCTCCTCTCACAATTGAGAAGTACGAAAATCTCAGCGAACAATTTCCCACTCAGGAGGAACTGGACAGTCTTATCGGCAAAACCGGCAAGGAGCTTTTAGACAACGGCTGGTATATTACCGGCTACGAATATGAATCAATGGAATTTTATTTTTATCACGGTCCGTTTGCCTATACGGTAGTGTTCGACGGAAAAATTGAGATGACCGACGACTTTAACGAGGACGAGGCTGTTGCTCCCTTAAAGGTCAAATCGGTAACCTTCACTGGAATCGGCGACGCAACAAACATCGAGTAGGCACGCAGGCGGGGAGCCCCCGCGGGCGTTGTGTTGCATCACATAACTTTTTGCAACAGCAATAAATTTTTATTTTACGCAAGAAAAACGGACAGCGAAAGCTGTCCGTTTTGGTTTGTGCTGGTGTGCTGAAAATACGGTAGGGACGAGCATTGCTCGTCCGCTTTTTAAGGGAATAACATTAATAAATAAGATAGATTTGGCGCTTTATTACAAGTCTTGTGACGCCAAAGCATGCCCGCGGGGGCTCCCCGCGCTTCCCTTTACACAAGGAAGCCTTTTAGACCGCCAAAAGTTTTGCAATGCCAAAGCATCAAAAGCGGACGTTGTCCGCCCCGCCCCGCGGATGAAGGGTGTGGGTTGAAACGGGGAGATTTTTCTGATATAATAAAAAAATCAGGGCAAAAGAGGGTGCAAGGATGTACAAAAGAATAGACCGTCCCGGCGGCAGAATGAAAATAATAGTTCTCGGGTACGGCAAGGGCGCGGGCATACTGTGGATCCACGGCGGCGGATATTTTCAGGGCATGGCCGAGATGGTGTATATGTCAAAGGGCAGAAGACTTGCCAAAAAGTTCGGCGGAGTTGTTGTTTCCCCGGGATACCGAATGTCGCTTAGGGCAAAATATCCCGCAGCGCTCGAGGACTGCTACGCGGCCTTAAAATATATGTACGACAACGCCGATGCTCTCGGCATTGACAAAGACCGCATAATTGTGGGCGGCGAGAGCGCGGGCGGAGGCCTTGCGGCGGCAGTCTGCCGCTACGCACGCGATAAGGGCGAGATCCCTATAAGCTTTCAGATTCCCCTTTACCCCATGCTCGACTGCGAGGACACCGATTCCTCCCGCGACAACCACGGTCACGGCTGGGATACACGGCGAAACCACCTTGGCTGGTCGCTGTATCTGGGCGATTTATACCGGACAAAGAACGTCCCTCCATACGCCAGTCCCTCAAGGGCGTCGGAGTACAAAAATCTTCCGCCATGCTACACATATATCGAGGACGGCGAGCCCTTTTACGACGAAACTCTTACCTACGTTAAAAATCTGCAAAACGAGGGAATAGAAGCTCACGCAGACGTTTTTCACGGCAATATCCACGGCTTTGATTATCTTTTCTGGACAAAAAAAGCCAAAGAAGCCGACAAAAAACTTTTAAAAGCAGTGGAAAAATATATGCGCGGTCAAATTGATTGACCTTGCGGCGGGGATATGTTATACTGAACTTACCAAAACAATCGGGAGGAATGAAAAAATGCTGAGTGTCGGAACAAAAGCGCCCGAATTTATTCTTGAGGATCAGAACGGCAAATTACACTCGCTGGCTTCTCTTGCGGGCAAAAAGATCCTGCTTTACTTTTACCCCAAGGATAACACCGCCGGATGCTCAAAGCAGGCTTCCGGCTACTCCGAACTTGCCGAAAAATTTGCACAAAAAGGCGTAACGGTAATAGGCGTGAGCAAGGATACCGTCGCTTCGCACAAAAAGTTTGAGGAAAAATACGACCTTGCGTTTACCCTTCTTTCCGATACTTCTCTTGCCGCCATAAAGGCCTACGACGTGTGGAAAGAAAAAAAGAACTACGGCAAAACCTATATGGGCGTAGTGCGCACCACCTACGTTATTGACGAGAGCGGTACGATTATTTTTGCAAACGACAAGGTAAAAACAGCCGACGACGCGCAGAAAATGCTCGATTGGCTCGGATAAGGAGAAAAAATATGAAAATTACAAACGATATCAAATACATAGGCGTAAACGACCATGTAATAGACCTTTTTGAGGGTCAGTACGATGTTCCTAACGGTATGGCGTACAACTCTTATATCATTCTCGATTCAAAAATCGCCGTAATGGACACGGTGGACAGAAAATTTACCCACGAGTGGCTGGATAACATCGCTTCGGCACTGGGCGGCAAAAAGCCCGATTATCTTATCGTTCAGCACATGGAGCCCGACCATTCGGCAAACATCACCCAGTTTATGGACGCCTACCCGCAGGCGACAATCGTTTCCTCGGCTAAGGCGTTTACCATGATGAAAAACTTTTTCGGTACCGAATACGAAGATCGCAGAATAGTTGTCGGCGAGGGAGATACCCTCGACCTGGGCAAACACACCCTTACCTTTGTGACCGCTCCCATGGTGCACTGGCCGGAGGTTATAGTCACCTACGACAGCACCGATAAAGTATTATTTTCTGCCGACGGTTTCGGAAAGTTCGGCGCTCTCGACGCCGAAGAGGACTGGGCGTGCGAAGCCCGGCGCTACTACTTCGGCATAGTCGGAAAATACGGCGCGCAGGTTCAGGCTCTGCTAAAAAAGGCGGCGGGACTGGATATAGAGATAATCTGCCCGCTTCACGGTCCGGTGCTTACCGAAAACCTCGGTTATTATCTCGGTCTATACAACACATGGTCGTCCTACGGCGTGGAGACCGAGGGCATTATGATTGCCTACACCTCGGTTTACGGCAACACCAAAAAGGCCGCCCTGCTGCTTGCCGAAAAGCTAAAGGCAAAGGGCTGCCCAAAGGTAGCCGTCAACGACCTTGCGCGCGAGGATATGGCGGAGTGCGTTGAGGACGCCTTCCGCTACGGCAAAATCGTGCTTGCCACCACCACCTATAACGCCGAAATCTTTCCCTTTATGCGGGAATTTATCAATCACTTAACCGAGCGCGGCTTTAAAAACAAAACTGTCGCATTTATCGAAAACGGCTCGTGGGCGCCACTTGCGGCAAAAACAATGAAGGGTATGCTCGAGGGCTGCAAGAACATCACCTACACCGACACCACGGTAAAAATCATGTCCGCCCTTAATGACGAGAGCAAGGCGCAGCTAGACGCTCTTGCCGACGAGCTGACCCGCGACTATGTCGCTCAGAACGGCGAGACCGCCAACAAAAACGACCTTACCGCACTTTTCAACATCGGCTACGGTCTGTATGTCGTCACCTGCCACGACGGCAAAAAGGACAACGGACTAATAGTCAACACGGTGTCTCAGGTCACAAATTCTCCCAACCGCATAGCGGTCTGCATAAACAAGGAAAACTATTCCCACCACGTTATCAAGCAGACGGGAGTTATGAATGTAAACTGCCTGTCGGTCGAAGCGCCCTTCTCGGTATTCGAGTGCTTCGGCTTCAGAAGCGGCAGAACCGCCGACAAATTTGATACGATTACCCCTCTTCGCTCGGACAACGGACTTGCATTTTTGCCCCAGTACATAAATTCCTTTATGTCGCTCAAGGTTGAACAGTACGTTGACCTCGACACCCACGGAGTGTTTATCTGCTCGGTCACCGAAGCAAGGGTTATATCCGACAAAGAGACCATGACCTACACATATTATCAGAACAATGTAAAACCCAAACCCCAGACCGAGGGCAAAAAGGGCTGGGTATGCAAGGTTTGCGGATATGTATACGAGGGCGACGAGCTGCCCGAGGATTTCATCTGCCCCCTGTGCAAGCACGGAGCGGCGGATTTTGAACCGATAGAGTAATTAAATTTTGAAAGGAGTTTTTAAAATGAAGTATGTATGCGACGCCTGCGGTTGGGAATATGACGAGGCTCTCGGCGATCCCGATAACGGAATTGCTCCCGGCACAAAGTTTGAGGATCTGCCCGACGATTTTGTATGTCCCCTTTGCGGAGTAGGAAAAGATATGTTCTCAAAAGCTGAATAAGAAAGGGGTAAGCTTTAATGGAAATGAAATTTTACAAATGCGCTCACTGCGGCAAGATAATCGCAGTTGTTAAGGAGAGCGGCGTACCCGTTATGTGCTGCGGTCAGAAAATGGAGCAGATTATCCCCGGCACAACCGACGCTTCCGCCGAAAAGCACATTCCCGTTTATGAGGTAAAGGACGGCAAGGTTTACGTTACCGTAGGCTCGGCGGCTCACCCCATGACCGAGGAGCACTACATAGAGTGGGTATCTCTTAAAACAAAGCAGGGCAACCAGCGCAAGGCGCTCGCGCCCGGTATGGAGCCCAAAGTCTGCTTTGCTATCTGCGATGAAGACGAGGTCGAGGCGGTCTACGCCTACTGCAACCTCCATTCCCTCTGGCGGGCATAGCCCGCTTTCGATGTGTTGCATTACGGAACTTTTTACTACAGCGGTAAATTTTATTCGTACGAAAGAAAAACGGACAGCGAAAGCTGTCCGTTTTGGTTTGTGCGCAGGGTTCTGAAAATACCGTAGGGACGAGCATTGCTCGTCCGAATTTCAGGGAATAAGATTAAGAAATAAGACAGGTTCGGTGCTATATAAAAAGTTCCGTGACGCCAGAGCATGCCCGCGGGCACTACCCGCGCCAAAGCACGCCCGCGGGGGCTCCCCGCAATCAAGACCGGGCACTGTCCGGGGCCTGCCAGACGAGGACGGAGACGGATTTGAGTTCTTCGATTTTCACCTTTCGTTCTTCGGTTGTTGCAATAGGCATGGGAAATCCGTCTTTTATTATATGGGCGTACTCCCTGGGCACATAGTAGATTTCTTTAAGCAGCGTCGTGTCGCTGTCAACATTATATAAACCGCTTTCCTCGTGATTCCATGTTAATTCGGAAAAGGCGGTAGTTGTCAGATAAAAAAACTTGGTTCCGTCCTCTTCATACGGCAAAAAACTCGCCCCGTAGCAGCAGTAATGCGCTCTGGCGGTAACAAGGGCGCGTCCGTCGTCGGACAAACAGACCGCACTTTCATCATAGGGGATGTACCACTCCATAAATACCAGTCCGTAAAAAAGCCCCGCAGCCAGAACTATTACGCCTAAAGCCGTTAATGCCGCTGTTTTTATCTGCTTTTTACTGAGTTTTTTCTTGATTTTTTTTAGCGCGGCCGCTTCGTCGGCGTTTTCCGCAGGCTGTATTTTTACCGGAGATTCTTTCAGATTTTCGGCAAACTGCGTGCATTGTTCGCAAGTATCGAGGTGCTCGTCCACGATATTTATGCTGTCGTCTGAGAGCACTTCGTCAACATAAAGCGGCAGAAGATCCTGCACTACCTTGCAGGTTATTTTACTCATTATCCAGTTCCTCCTTTATCATAATGCGGGCGCGGTAAAAGGTCACCCTTGCCCAGCTTTCGGTTTTGCCGAACAGCTCGGCGATATCCGCAAAGGAAAGCTCGCCGAAGGTTCGAAGCGAAAAAACCTCTTTATAGGGTTCCTTTAAAGAGTGAAGTATCTTGTGGACGGTTTTTGCCCGCGAGCTTTCCAGCAGTCTTTCTTCGAGCGATTTTGCCGAATCTTCAAGTTCTTCGGGAAACTCGCTTTGACGGCTCTGCTTTTTTACATAGTCAAGATAGGTATTTTTGGCAATGCGGCACAGCCACGCCGAAACGCCGGTTTCACCTTTAAAGGAATCAATTTTTTCCATCGCCTTGAAAAATGTCTGCGCGGTGATTTCCTCAGCCGTATGAGAATCGCGCGAAACAGACAGTATGTATTTGTAGACGGTCGAAAAATACTGTCGGTACAGCGTTTCAATATCCACAAGTTCACCACCCTTCGTATATATAACTTTCAAACAGGCAAATCGTTACAAAGTTTTTTATATTTTTAAAAAACCTCTTTTGCATAGGCGCAAAAGAGGTTTTTAGACATAAAACGAATGTTTACTGAGCTTTCCAGACGTACAGTGCCTGAGCGCCGCCGCTGCGGGGGTCTTTTTCGGCAGTGCGAACCACCCACGTTCCCGCGGGGGATATCGAAACCTCGCGCAGAAGATTGCGGTTATCGGCGGGAGTAAACGAAACATTCTCCACCTCGCCGTCACCAAGGGTGAAAATCTGAAGGCGCTCGCCCTCATCGTCGGAAAAACCGAAATCTATCTTATAAAATACCGGTCTGCCGCTGCCAAGCGACATTGAGTAAAGGTCGTCACGACGGAAAATTGACTTTCTCGTTTCAAGATTGCCTATCATGCGGACAAGCCCGAAATTCTCGTAAAACATATACTTACCGTCAACGATCTCAAAGCCGCTTACCGGCATGCCCATCTCGTTTTTAACGTCGACCTCGCCCAGAATTCCGTTGATTTTAAGGGCGGTGGAGGCGTACAGCTCGTTGAGCGAAACCTCCGAGACGGTGTTGTATTGCTTATCGCAGGTCTCAAGTATAAGCTCGGCGGGCTGGTCGGATATGACCCGCAGCTTGAGCAGATAGAGGTTATTTTTGTCGGCGCAAACCCCGCGCAGAGAAAAGTCGGTCTTTTCGCCGGTCGGGTCAATGGAGCGCACAACCGAAAGCTTGCCGCTTTGCGGATCAAATTCATACAGTTTATCCCGCTTTTTGGCGGTCATCTCGTGATTCATAATAATCAGCTTGCCGCCGTATTCGGTCATTGAAGCATAGGGAAAACCGTATTTTGAAACAGCGTGGCGGCTCATTGTGCCCGCCTTGCAGTCAAAGCATAAAAGCCACAGCGTGTCGGGCGAATCGTCAAAGGGATTGCCGGAAAGGGCGAGGGTGTATATTTTGGCGTCCAGCTCGGTTCGGGAGAACATGGCCTCGTAGCCCTGATCCTCCAGCGTGCCGAAAAAGATATCCTCACCGTTGAAGGCGCGGAAAAGATGATACTGCGCCGGGGCGGTGGACTGGGTTTCCGAAAGCTCGAACACGCTGTAAAATATACCCTCGTCGCAGGCGGTGCAAGCCGCGCGGTCGTCGATTTTTCCGATAGGCGTGCCGTTTTTGTCGAGAACATCTATATAGCCGCTCGGCTCGAACATAGGACGGTTTTCGACCGGTTTGTCTTTTTTTCCGCAGCCCGCCGTAAGGGATATAACAATCAAAAATGAAAGCAAAATCAAAATCAATCTGCGCATAATACCACCTCCTTTGTATAAGCACATAGCGAATAATCGCTCATATTGCATCTTCATTACGTCAATTATACATGCAATTATTCATCGGTGTCAACTAAGTGGTTCAAAGCAAATTCACAGCACTGAACTACAACCTGATTAAACGAAATGTTATTTTTATCAGCAAGCTCCTGCAGTTTCATAATTATTTCCTCAGGCATGCGTATGGTCTTGTTAGAGTTTTTCTGTTTATTTATTTTAAACACATCGTCTTTCATACACTTTAGCCTCCTTATTGTTTACACAATTAAGTTTATTTCAAAATGACGGGAATTTATACAAGCAAATTATGCATTAAAATTTACTTGCAAAATTACTTGCATTATAATATAATGTTTTTGGGAACCGCTATTACATTTCAACGAAATTATTATTATCTCGGGAAGGAGGGATAGTGTGAAAACCGTTCTGAATAGCATTTTAGTAATATGTTCTGCATTAGTATTAATTTTTGTTTTTATTAGTTTTTTTAATGAAGATTACGGAACACTGAAGACGGCAGCATTTTTCTTTATAGTCGGAGCGGCAGTCGAATTTATTGCTGCACTTATCGGCAAATCTGAAAAGTGACGGTATTTGGCAAAACAGTCAGAAAGGAGAAAAAAATGAAGTTAAAAAATTTAGTTATTTTTGCTGTAATTTATGCCATGTTTCTTTCGTTATGCGGTTGCGGACATGTCCACGATTACAAAGAAACGGTAATTACAGAGCCGACCTGTACGAGTGACGGCTTAAGTGAATTTAAATGCGAATGCGGAGAATCTTACACTGAGAAAACAAAAAAAGAGCACGAATATGAAAGTAACCTAATAAAAGAGCCAACCTGTCAGAAAACAGGGCAGATGGAGTATAAGTGTAAATCTTGCGGAGACACTTATACTGAAGTCGTAGAAAAATCATCACATACATACGGAAGCAACAAATACTGCACCGTATGCGGAGCAAAAAAGGTCGGCTCGGTAAAGCTGCCTTCGACTTCTTACGGAAATACCTATGATTATATTAGGTATGGTACGGTTGTTTCAACCTGTAAAATTACCGATTTGTCGTATGAATGGAAGTATAACACGTTGACTCTTTATATTACGGGAAAAAAGATATACGATTACGCGGGAGATACAGGTGATAACGTCTGCTCACTTTTATTTATTATGTATGATTCACATGGAAATATTATATGTTCGGATCAGCTTATGACGCAGCATGTAATAGTTAATGAAACTTTTAAGTATTATTACGTTCCTACTCCTACGGTTTTACTTGACGAGACAGAGGATTACAGAATAGAATTCAGAGATTATACTGTTTAAGCATGAAAAAAAGGAAATGCTGCAGAATAATCATTAAGTAAAATTTTCGTGGTGCGACATTTTTTTACACGATCCGATTGCCGGCGCATGCCGCAGGGCATTTACTTTCCTATGCAGTAAAGTAAACAGAGAATGTCGGGGGGAAAAAGTTTCGAATAGATTCCCCCGCCCCCCTTTCGCCAGCAACATGGTCTCCGCACTTGACCCGTTTGGTTTGTACACATCTCAGTATTTTTCACAAATCGAAAATTCTATTGCAAAAAAAGCGCATAAGAAAAAGAGCTCTTTGGAAGCCAATAAGCCTCCGATAAGCTCTTTTTTGCGATTTACAGGCGTTTGGTTGTGCAATTTGCTATCTGACTTTTTACAAACCCTTATTTTAAATATTTGTATTTGGGTTTTTGTACTGGCCGTGCAGCTTTGTTTTGCCGTTGCCGTACTGGATGGCAAACCGCGGACAGCTGTGCAGACAGCGCAAACATAGGGTGCACCTGTCCTTTGCCCATACGGGATGGCCGTCCGTAATCTCGATGGCCTCGGCGGGACACATTTTAGCGCACAGACCGCAGCCCTTGCAGGTGTTCTCAACATAGAATTTTTCGGTCTTTCTGGCACGCTCAAGCATAGGCTTTGTAATAATCCTGCCGCAATAGGGCGTTTTGCGTTTCATGTGGTTGCCGGTAAATTTGTTTTTTATCTTCAAAATGACCCCTTCAATGGCCACCTCGGCTTCGGCGAGCTGCTTTTTTACCTTGTCGGTGTCGCTCACGTCAAAAATCGGCGTATAGTTGTCGGGCATTTTGACGCTGAAACCCGCAAAAAGGGCAAAGTCCTTTTCGGCAAGAATTTTTCTCGCTTCGGCGTATGTGCAGCCGGGGGTCGTTCCGTAGGTGGTCACTATAAACGAATAGGGAGTGTAGTCGCAGACAATGCGCACCTTTTCGAGGTATTCGCGCACAATCACGGGCAGCTCCCACCACGTTACCGGGGTTACTATGCCCAGCGTTTCGCCATCTTCAAGCACGATACGGCTGTCGGATTTTTCAATGGATACCGCTCTGTCGCCCAGCCGCTCGGCTATTCTTTCCGCGACGTATTTGCAGTTTCCTGTGGCCGAAAAATATAAAATCATTTCTTTTCACCTCAAATTAACTCCTGCGTTATTTTAACAATTTTTAAGCAGTTGTCAGCTTTGTCATATTCGTATTCAATGCTTATCAAATATCCGTCGGCGGTGTAATGAGAGGATATTTTCGGCAGGTCGTTTCTGCCCGAGTATAAAAACAAGTAGTTGCCGTCCGGGGCAAGCTTTTGCACGTCATCTATTGCCTGTCCTTCGGTCAAAGCGTCAAAATCGGATTTTAACTTTAATGTTTTAAACTTGCTTCCCGATAACTTATTTCCTTTTTCGTCAAAATATATAACGGCGACACTGTTTTTGCCGAGATACGAAGCCCGATATCCGTCTTCAAGCTCTCTTAAACATTCAACGGGGAATTTTTTGTTAAGTTCATTTAAAGTACCCTCAAACCGCGCGATGTCCGCAAGCTGTTCGTCGGTGTATACTGTGGCTGCAAGCCCGGGCAGGGTTTTGTTCTCCGGGGAGGGTTTAACGTCAAAACCGCCGTTCTTTGCGCAGGAACACAGCAAAAGCAGTACCGTAAATAAAAGC
>JAFRVM010000084.1 GCA_017438505.1 Clostridia bacterium
ACCTCAAGCAGCGCAGTGGAGGGGTCGCCCTTGTAGTCGTAGCCCATTTTATCCACCTCGTCGAGCAGAATAACAGGGTTATTGGAGCCCGCCTGGGTTATCGCGGCGATAATTCTGCCCGGCATTGAGCCGATATATGTACGCCTGTGACCGCGGATCTCGGCCTCGTCCTTGACTCCGCCCAGCGAAATGCGGGCAAATTTTCTGCCCATTGCTTCGGCAACCGAGCGGGCAACCGATGTTTTGCCCACTCCGGGAGGTCCCGCAAGGCATAGAATCTGTGCGTTGGTATTGCCTGTAAGGGTATATACGCAGAGCTGTTCGAGAATTCTCTGCTTTACCTTTTCAAGCCCGTAGTGGTCTTTATCCAGCTTTTTAGCAGCCGCCGATACCGAAGTTTTATCCTTTGTCGATATATTCCACGGCAGAGCAAGACAGGCGTCGAGATGGCCTCTAATTACTGCTGCGTCGGCAGCGACGGATGACATTTTTACGAGTCTGTCACACTCGGTAAAGAGCTTTTCGGCGCATTCCCGCGGCATTCCGGAAGCCTCAATAGCCTTGCGGTATTTTTGTGCCTCGGCAGCCATATTGTCACCGTCGCCCAGTTCCTCGGCTATAATAGCCATTTTTTCACGGAGCTGATACTCACGCTGATGCTTTTCCAGTCTGTCCTGCAGCTTGCCCTCTATCTCGTCCTCGAGTTCCTTTATCTCGATGGAATCACGCAGAACCTCCACAAGAGCGTCGGCGCGCTCGCGCACGTCGCAAATCTCCAGAATTTCCTGCGCCATATCGGGCAAAAGCTTTATGTTTCCGGCGACGAAATCGCAAAGATTTCCGATATCTTCGGTAGCTATGCACACCTTTAAAAATCCGCCGTAAAGGGGCGAGACCTTTTTGCCGTATTCGGCAAGGGCGTTCATAATAAGCAGCTTGTAGCTGATGCTCTCCTTTTCGGAAAGGTCGTTTGTCTCCTTGCATTTTTTAACTTCTGCGTAAAATACATCCTCTTTTACATTCGGACCCTTGCGCGTAAAATAGCGCAGAAGCTCGGCACGGTAAAGACCCTTTATCCTTGCGGCCTTGATGTTTTTATCGCGCTCCGATTTACCGATGCTCATGACACGCACCACCGTGCCGGTCTTTTCGGGCGACTCGCTTATTATGCTGCCGCTCAGGCTGCTGTCCATAGATGTTACAAAGGCAAGCTTGCCGGTGGTCAGAGCCTCGGTAAGGTGAGCTTCGTTCTGCTGCGTCAGGTCAACCATGGCCAGCGAGCCGGGAAAAAGAACATATCCGGGCAAGACGGCTATGGGCATTATTATAGGCTGATCGTCGTCAAATATATATGAATTCGAATTTTCTGACATATAAATTCCCCCTTGCATAGTAAAAATGTCAGATTAATATATCCCTGTCCGCATGCAGAGCACGGACAGGGTAAAAAAATCAGTATCTTGTTCCCGGGTCGTCGATAGGAACAATGCTTTCAAATACCGAAGTGTGCGCCGAGGATACTCTTATATCCTTGTGCATGCTTCCGAAAAACCAGTGCCTGAATCTGCACTCTTTTACAAGCTCGTCAAAAAAGGCGGTAGCCTGATTAAAGCCGCAGTTTTCGTCAAGCAGCTTTTTCACCCTTGAGGGCGGCTCGTGGGTTATTATGTAATCCACCTTCAGGCCTGCATCGTAAAGCCTGTCAACACCCCTCTGCATTTCCTCCATGCTCGGACATTCCTGCTCCCAGTATTTTTCACCCTTCATGGCTCGGAGGTCGGCGTCCTTACTCTCTCCTCCGCCCATTGTAAATATTGTTTTGCCTTCGATATTATACAACTCTCCCCTGCGCAGATGGAAGATGTTGGAGGCGATTTTGTGTACGCTTCCGCCGTTCCACGAGATAACAGGGTAACGCTCGAGAAGGTCAAAGTTTTCATGTGTGCCGTCAACAAAAGCTATGTTGAAACGGTTGTGAGATATGGAACGCAGCACCTTGCGCTCTTTTTTGGTGCCCTCCCATATAAAGCCGAAATCGCCGCATATAATAAGCGTGTCTCCGCGCTTTAGTATTTTAAGTCTCTTGTCATCAAACCTCGAAGCCTCTCCGTGCATATCCCCGGTAACGTAAATCAAAAGGACAACCTCCCAAATATAAAAGCAAAAAAAGTTTATTTTTTCAATTATATAACAAAACTATAATAAAATGCAACTTTTTACTTTAAATTTACAGAAAAACCTGTTATAATATATTAAATCTAAAATTGTATAACTATATTATCATAACGGAGACTGGATTTCTATGAGAAAAATTTTCATTTCTTTCCTTAGTTTGCTGCTCATTTTCTCGGTATGTGCCGCGCCGATAGCCGGCAGCGCGGCTTACCCCCTGCCCGACATCGAGGTCAGTTCCAAGTATATCTATATGGTAAATGTCGATACCGACACGGTGGTTTTTGACGTTGACTCCCATGTTAAGGCATACCCGGCTTCCACAACCAAAATAATGACCTGCCTTGTTGCCATGAAGCACTGTCCCGATCTTGCCAATACCATGGTAACCGTTAATCCAAAGGCACTCAGCGACCTGTGGGGCACCGACAGCTCGGTTGCGGGACTCAAGTCCGGCGAGGTTATGTCCATGCTCGATATGCTATACTGCCTTATGCTTCCCTCAGGCAACGACGCCGCTCTTGCTATTGCTTACTTTTTGTCCCCTGACGGTACAATAGCAAGCTTTGTAGAGATGATGAACGATGAGGCGCAGGCGCTTGGCTGCAACGATACCCATTTTGCCAACCCTCACGGTCTGCACGACGACGATCATTACACAACAGCGTACGACCTCTATTTGATCGCGCGTGAAGCTATGAACTTCCCCGTTTTCAAAGAGATTGTTAAGACTCAGAGCTACACTATCTATCCCACAAACCTTTCCAAGCAGCGTTCGATAGCCAACCCCAACTATATGCTCAACCGTTTCCGCGAGAGCTACTATGCTCCCACGACCGGCATAAAGACAGGCTCAACATCAAAGGCCGGTTACTGCCTTGTTTCCTCCGCATCGAAAAACGGTTTTACTTATATTCTTGTAACACTTAATGCTCCGATGGAAAAGTACGGGCTTAACCTCTGCTTTGCCGATGCTAAAAAGATTTTTATGTGGTCGTTTAATAACCTGACCCTTACCCAGGTTGTTACTGAAGGCGAGATAATTGCCGAAGTACCCGTTGAGCTCGCTTGGAACATAGACCACGTTTCCCTCGCGCCGGTTTCCGACTACAAGGCTCTGCTGCCAAAGACCGTTTCCCCCTCCTCGGTTCTTGTGGAAATAGAAAAGGAAGCGAAAGTCACCGCCCCCGTTAAACAGGGTGATATTTTAGGCAAGGCAACGCTTATTTATGCAAACTCGGTTATCGGAGAGGTAGAGCTCGCGGCAACCGAGGACATCGAGCGCAGCCAGTTCTTATATATTCTCAGCGTGGCAAGTAAAATTGTGACCTCCCCCATTTTTATTATCTGTATGGTTTCCGTAGTTGCGCTTGTTGCCGCTTACATCGCCCTTGTGCGTGTTAAGAATAAAAAGAATTACAACCGACACAAGCATTTTTCCGCAAAGTACGGCGGAGGCAGCTATAACGACAGGAGGTACTATTAATTATGAATTTGCGCGGAGTTTGCGATTATATCAGTCAGAAGCATCCGGTAAGATTCAACCGTGAGCAGAAGGATGTTTTTTCGGTCTATCTTTCCCATCTGTTTGCCCACTGCGGCTTTGACCCCGATAAAGTCGCCATTACAAAAATGCGCGACAGTGTGGAGAACAACAACATTATAGTAGGAGACCCCAAAAAGGCCGAATACTATGTTACCGCCCACTATGACACCCCGGGCAGAACAGGTTTTCTGTTCTCGTCGGCAAAGCTGCTCGGAAAGGCGCTCTCGTGGATACTGCTCTTTGTGATCATTCTTGTTCTTGCACTTGGCTTTGTATTTGCCCTTACCCATTTTTATCCCAATCTGCCCTACTGGCACAAATTCGGCCTGTGCTTCGGACTGCTTGTGCTTATGGTATTGTTTTTTGTTGTTATACCCGGACTTACTCCCAATAAAAACAACGCTAATACCTCCAGCGGACTTTTTGCTGTAATTTCCATGGCCGAGCGGGTAGCAGCCGACCCCGAACTGAAGGACAAAACCTGCTTTGTTGTTTTTGACAACTCCGAGTGGGGCGCTCTGGGTGCTTCGGCATTTGCCAAATGGTGCAAAAAGAAGGGCATCGGTACCGAAAATAAAAAGGTGTTCTGTCTTGATCATCTTGGCAGCGGCGATAAACTTACCCTTTGCGCCGCAAGCAAAAAAAGTGCCGAGAGCGCGGCATACAAACAGCTTGAAAAAGCGCTTTCCGACAGCGGCGTGGAATTTGAAAAGCTTACCGATTCCACGTTTATCACCGGCGACAACGTACAGTTTAAAAACAGCGTTATGATAAGCAGACTCAATCACTCGCGTCTCGGTCCCGTTTATATCCCCGACGTTGCCACAAAAAAAGATACCGCATGCAATATCGAAGCCATTGAAAATATCGGCAATATCATCTGCGACGCCATTAAAAACAACTAAAAAAGATAAAAAGAACACGGGAGATAGTCGCTGAAGTGACCCCAAAAAGTTAGACAGAGTTTTCTATAAAACTTTGTAGAAAATGAATACTAAGCAGCC
>JAFRVM010000085.1 GCA_017438505.1 Clostridia bacterium
AAAGAGGCTAAAAAGCTATACAATCAGCCCGGAGAAAGTGGAAATCTTCCGGAAAACGTCCTTGAAAAATACGGCCTGTTATATCAGGAAAATCCCGATATTTCCGGCTGGTTCAGCGTGCCCGGAACAAAACTTGCATATCCGGTTATGTGCAGCCCGCAGAATGATAACGATTATTATGCCGACCACGATTTTAAAAGAAACGAAAGCCGATATGGCGCGTTATATCTTGACAGAAACTATGATTTTTCATCCGATCTCGGCAATCAGAACACCGTAATCTACGGCAACTCGCCCTCCGACGGCGGAATGCTTGCGCTCTTGCATGATTATACCGAAAAGCAGTTTTTTACCGAGCATCCTTTACTGCAGTTTGACACCCTTTACAGCGAACAGATGTGGAGGGTTTTTTCGGTTGCGATAGTCAGCAGTAATACTATTAATGAATTTAATTTCGCTGACAACAGCTTTTACGGTGAATACGCCAAGGAGGAACACCTATATCAGCTTTTTATACGCAGTATGTTTTATACATCGGTGGATGTGTTCCCGACAGACAAGCTGCTCACCGTTGTCACCCAGTCGAAGGAATTTGAAGGTGCAAAGCTTATTTTGTGCGCCAGAGCCGTGCGTGACGATGAAGATCTCAGCGATATGTACGAAGGTGTAACCGAAAACCCGTTTGTGCTTATGCCCGATATATGGTATACTTCTAATGATCAGAAACGTCCCGATGTGCCCGACTTTGAATATGCGCAAACAACTACCACCACTACAACGACAACTACCACAACCACTACAACAGAAAGAAAAACAACAACAGCAAAAAAGACCACAACTACAAAAGATAAAAATAATAAAACCACAAAAACAACTGCTGAAAAAACCACTAAAACAACAAAGTCACAGGATAAAACCACAAAAACAACTGCCGATTCCGGCGGTAATGATAAAGACCTCCAGCCAAAGAGCGGACTGACAATGCGTATAAGGTCAAAGGGCAAAATCATTGAGGATTCCGCCGAAAAAGTACTTGCAATGATTATAGAGGCAGAAATGGGCTCGGGTTACGATATGGAGGCTCTTAAGGCTCAGACAGTTGCCGCGTACACCTTCTATTTATACAGCGGGGGAGCGGCAAAGGCTCCGTCCTTTCCGACAAAAAAAGCGTCGTCCAAATGTCTGTCCGCCGCAAAATCGGTTGTCGGAATCAAAATGCTGTATAAGGGCAAGCACCCTTACGCCTGCTATTCCGCGATATCCGCGGGAATTACCGCCGACAATAAAGACGTAAACAACGATTCGCTGCCTTACCTTGTTGCGGTAGACTGCTCGGTTGATAAAAAGGTAAAGGGCTTTGAGACGGTAAAAAAATATTCCTCCTCCGAGGTCAAGCAGAGGGTCAAAAGCAAATTCGGAGTAGAGCTGAGCGGCGATAAATCATCATGGTTCAAGGTCACTCAAAGAGACGCAAACGATTTGTATGTTAAAAAGGTAAATATCGGAGGAAAGACCTTCTCGGGCACAAAATTCTGGGTAAAAATGCGTTACAGTTATGTTCGTTCCACAGCTTTCTGGATTACATATGATTCCGGATCGGATACTTTTACCTTCCGTTCGCGCGGTTTTGGTCACTGCGTAGGTATGAGCCAGACGGGCGCTAACGAGTATGCTAAACAGGGTAAAAGCTACCAGTGGATTTTAAAGCATTTTTATAAGGGAGTAGAAATTACGAGATAGTCTTAAAAGGAGGTAAATGAAAATTGAATAATTTAAGTTTTACCTCCTTTTTCGGAAATTCAGGCGTTAAAGAAAGACTTATTTCGCTTATTGAAAACAATAAACTTCCTCACGCAATTATTTTAGAGGGAGAAAAGGGACTGGGCAAAAAAACGCTTGCGAAAATTATTGCCGCTGCCGCTGTCTGCAGAAATGAGGGTCAGCGCCCCTGCGGAGTGTGCAGTCAGTGCATAAAGGCGCAGGCGGGCAGTCACCCCGACATATCCTTTATTGAAGGCACGGGGAAAATGGGCGGAATTCCTGTCGATTATATAAGAAAAGTACGCGGTGACGCTTATATTGTTCCTTCGGAAGCTGAAAAAAAGGTGTTTATTCTTGTAGACGCTGATAACACCGGTGTCGCCGCTCAGAACGCATTTTTAAAGGTATTTGAAGAGCCGCCGAAGTTTTCCGTGTTTATTATTACCTGCGAAAGCTCGGCAAATCTACTCGAGACAATACGTTCAAGAGCCGTTGCCTTCACCCTTGCGCCGGTAAGCACCGACGAGGTTATAAACGCTGTAAACGGGCAGGGCATACAGTGTGAGCCGGATATTCTTAATCAGGCGGCAATTGTCAGCGGTGGAAATATCGGCAAGGCGATAGCCAGCCTTAACGATAATAAGTTTATTCTTATTAATCAAAGCGTTTCGGATTTAGTGCAGGGGCTTGTTTCTCCTACTGAAGCGCAGCTTCTTACAGCACTTCACTTGCTTGAAAAGGACAGGGATCTTGCACGCTCGGTGCTTGACTCGTTTGAGCTTTGTCTGCGCGACGCTCTCTGCGCTAAATGTGAGGGAAGCGGTCAGCTAGGCGCAAACCCCGAAGCAACTGCCGCCATTGTGCGTTATATTAATACAAAGCAGATTTTAAGTCTGCTTGAAAATCTTGAAAAAATATCTTTGCCCCTTGACCGGTTTACCGGTATGCCGCTTGCAATGACCTATGCCTGCGCGCTTATGCGCAAATCGGTGGGGAAATAATTTCTCGGGTGGCATTTTGAGTGAATAGATACAAAAAAATTTTGCTGGTTATTTTTGCTTTTTTATGTTTGCTTTACGTTTCGGGCTGTTCATTAAATAAAGACACTTACCGCTTAAAACAGACAGTAATAGATTATGTCAATAAAAACGGCGGCGAAAGCATTACCGAAATTGATTTGTCGGAGCTTACCCTGTTTGAATGGGATAAAGCTATGGTGTTTAAGTATCCCACCTCCGCGCAGACTATAGAGCAGTGCCTGAGCGTTAAATACGAAAAATCATTGGATCTGGTCTCGGGCATTATTTTTGTCAGCGGAGATAAGATAATTTACGAAGAACGGTTTAAATCAAACTACAAGGGCGTAGACGCCCTCCCGCCTGAGTTTTTCATATATCATAACGCTGATATAAACGCAAAGCCAAATTATAGAGTATTTGATACCAAAGACGATATATTTATTTGCGAAAAGAATACTTCAGACGGTTATACTTATTATGTTTTAAAACCAAAATACTGAAAATATATTTAAATCAGGAGGATAATATAATGAATGAGGTATATGAATTTTTAAAAAAATGTGAAGTATTTTATATTGCTACAATAGACGGGGACAAACCCAGAGTTCGGCCGTTTGGCGTGGTTAATATTTTTGAAGGAAAACTGTATATCCAGACGGGTAAAATCAAAAACGTATCAAAACAGATGCAGGCTAACCCCAATGTTGAGATATGCGGAATGGCTGACGGCAAATGGATAAGACTTGAGGGCAAGGTAGTGCGCGACGACAGGAGAGAGGCAAAAGCCGATATGCTGGATAACAACCCTGTGCTTAAAAATATGTATTCTGCCGACGATGACAACACCGAGGTTTTATACTTTGAAAACGCAAAGGCGACAATCTGCTCCTTTACCGAAGCACCTG
>JAFRVM010000086.1 GCA_017438505.1 Clostridia bacterium
CATAATAAAGTTGAATATAACACCTATAAGCAAGGTGTAGCCGAAGGAATATACAACGCCTACGGTAGAAGGTCCGAGGAGCTTGGAGAGAAGCTCAGAGGGGGGTCCGAAAATGGTCATAAGGATGATAGCAACGATTACGTTTGTGATGTTGCCGTCAAAGATAGCCGAGAAGGAGCCCCTACATCCGGAATCAATGGCGCCGAATACAGATTTTCCTGCGAGAACTTCTTCCTTAATACGCTCGGCGGTAATGATATTGGCGTCGATTCCCATACCCATGGAGAGTATGATACCGGCAATACCGGGGATGGTAAGCGTAAAGCTGCTTAGGTTGGGGAAGAAACCGGAAACTGCGGCGACAGAGCCTGCAACCTGACCGAGAAGGGCCAGGCATGCAACCGCGCCGGGCAGTCTGTACTTGAATATCATAAATACAGCGATAATGGCAAAAGCTATAATAGCAGCAATAGCCATAGCGCGCAGAGAGTTTGTACCGAGTGTGGACTCGATAACCTCATAGCCTTGCGTTTCCATTTTAAAGGGAAGCGCACCGGCTTCGATCTTGTTTGCAAGATCGGTAACTTCCTGAAAAGTGAACTTACCGGAAATGGAAGCCTGTCCGCTTGTAATAGCCTCGTTTACCGTGGGGTAAGAGATAAGCACGTCGTCAAGCCAGATGGATATGGGCTTGCCTACCATTCTGCCTGTTGCTTCGGCGAACTTCTGCGTGCCTTCCTCATTGAACTCAAGGTAAACGTAGTAGGAGTTATCATCCTGATTAACGCTGGGCTTAGCCTTTGCGATATCGGAGCCGTCGCATACAACGGTAAGCACGTTGCCCTGAGCGTCGGTAACTGTGCGGGCACCTGTGTTGTCGTATTCGACATTTATAGACTCATAATAGCCCTCAATAAACATAAGATCTGCGTTTTCGGAGATCTCGGCTATTGTAGCCTCTGCATTTTTCTCTTCGCCCGATGCCCAGGGGAAGGAAAGAATGATTCTGTTATAGTTTGTGTCTGTGTAAAGCTCATAGTCGGTAATGTGGTTGTTTGCCAGACGTACCTTAATAATAGCTTCACACTGCTTCATCTGGTCAGCCATAAGACCGGCGTCTTCCTTGCCGTCCTCATTAACTGCCATATAGCCCTCGGGAGGGCCGAAAGTAGCCTTTACGCCGCCCTGAATGTCGGTGCCCCACCTGATATCCTGCGCGCCGCGTATAACTGTCTTCTGCAAATCTCCGTTGCTTGCATAAACGCCGAAGAATGCACAGTAAGCAAGTGCGAGAATAAGGAGTGCAACGACAAAAAACACAGGCTTTTTTACTCGTTTCATGTTTTTTGTCCTCCAATGCGAAAATTAGTTTTGCTTTGATTCCATCAAAACAAACATAATAAAAATATTATATGCCCCGTTCATAAAAAAGTCAATAAAATGCGTTCACAAAAACCGTTATGATTGCAAAATTTGTAGAAAATGCACTAATGCGGCATCAAATTTATGTTGCATAGCACGGAGTTATTTGCCGGCTTTTTCAAGCAGCTTCTCGATAGCCGCCAGCTTTACGCATACGCACAGCACCTCAATGGCAAGTTCCAGCTCCTCAAGGGTCGGGAATGTGGGGGCAATGCGGATGTTTGTATCGTCAGGATCCTTGCCGTAGGGGAAGGTCGCGCCGACCTTGGTCAGCTTTACTCCGGCGTCAAGGCATAAATCGTATGTGCGCTTTGCGCAGCCCTTCATTGTATCGAGACTTATAAAATATCCTCCGTCGGGCTTTGTCCATGTGGCAACGTCAAATCCCTCAAGCTCTTTTTCAAGGGTTTCGAGCACGCATAAAAACTTGGGTCTTATAATCTCGGCATGTCTGCTCATCTGAGCGAGCAAGCCGTCGTAATCCTTTATAAACTTCATGTGGCGAAGCTGGTTTAATTTATCGGGGCCTATGGTCTGGATGCCCATACGGTGGGTAATTGCCTTTACGTTTTCAACCGATGTTGCCATACCCGCAAGTCCCGCGCCGGGGAAGGTGATTTTGGAAGTGGAGAAATACATATAGACCATGTTGCCGTTGCCGTATTTTTCGCACTCTTTAAGAAGGTTAAGCAGCTTTACGTCCTCACCGAAAAGATGGTGGACAAAATAGGAGTTGTCCCAGAAGATTCGGAAATCCTTTGCGGCAGGTTTGAGTCTGGCAAAACGCATTACCGTCTCGTCGCTGTATGTAATGCCGGTGGGATTGGAATACTTGGGAACGCACCAGATACCCTTTACAAGCGGGTCGGACTGTACAAGGCGTTCAACCTCGTCCATATCGGGACCTGTGGGGGTATTTTTGATAGGTATCATCTCTATATCAAAATACTCGCATATTGCAAAATGTCTGTCGTAGCCCGGACAGGGACACAAAAACTTAACTCTTCCCTGTTTTGCCCAGGGCTCGCCGCCTAAAAGGCCGTTGCCCATGGCGGAGGATATTGTATCGAACATCATATTAAGGCTTGAGTTTCCGCCTACGATGATCTCGTCCATAGAGACATCAAATACGCTGGCAAAAAGCTGGCGGGCTTCGGGAATACCGATTACTCCTCCGTAATTTCGGCAGTCAACGCCGTTGCAGTCGGTATATCCGCTTTTGCTGTTGAGAGCGTCCAGCATGCTCATCGAAAGCTCAAGCTGGTCTGCGCCCGGCTTGCCCCTTGTGATATCGAGCGAAAGCTCACGGGATTTATAGTCATTGTAGCGGACAAGCAGGGCGGCCTGCTGTTCGGCAAGCTGCTCGGCTGTCATTTCACTGTATGACGCCATAGGTCATCCTCCTAAAATCAATCTGAATACAAACAGAAATATTCTAATATAAACGACTGATTTTTTCAAGGTTTATTTACAAAAAACTGCAAAAAATATCGGTTTATTCCTGAGGTACATTTTCGGTCACATTTTCGGTCTGCTCTGTGCTTTGAATTTCGCTCTGAGCCTCGGACTCAAAGTCAATGCCCTCTCTGTCAACCTTTTTAAGGCGACTTTCCTCGCCTTTTTCGTTGACTATTACAAGAATATCGCCGTCAAAAGAGAAGGTGCAGTCAGCCTCGCGGTCGGCAAGCTGAACGTGCAGCTTATTGCCGTTTACTGTATATTTGCCGGAAAAGTTAACCGTCTCGTTGGAAAGTACTACCGCTCCGTTGGTGGAAAACTCGTAAACCTGATATACTCCGTCGGTTCTCTCCCATGTGCCGTAGAGCTTTTCGGCGTCATCGGAAGCAAAGCCCGGCACAAAGATAAAAATAGCGATAAGTATTGCGGCAGCCACACACAAAGCTAATATATTTTTGCCCTTTTCGCTCATTCCTTCTCCATCGTAAGCATATTTACGTCCCATTTTACGCTCTCCTTTCTATTAAACAACAGTTTTATTCTCCGATTATTTTAACAAGCACTCTTTTGGTTCTTTTGCCGTCATATTCACCGTAAAAAATCTGCTCCCATGTGCCGAAATCCAGCTTGCCGTCGGTAACGGCAACCACTGCTTCTCTGCCCATAAGCTGACGCTTGAGGTGGGCGTCGGCGTTGTCCTCAAACCCGTTGTGAGCGTACTGCTCGTAGGGTTTTTCGGGAGCCAGCTTTTCAAGCCACCTTTCAAAATCACGGTGAAGGCCGCTTTCGTCATCGTTAATAAAAACGCTTGCCGTAATGTTCATGGCGTTGCACAGCAGCAGCCCTTCTTTTATTCCGCTTTCCTTTAAAGCCTGCTCCACATAGGGGGTAATATTTATATACGCCCTGCGTGTGGGAGTATTAAAGGTAAGCTCTTTTCTGTATGATTTCATTTTTATACTCTCCGATTATCCAAAGAATGTAAACTGGCTGCTCTCGGGCAGGCTGCCGAACGCTCCCGCTCCGCGCAGAAGTTCTATGACAGATTTGGGCACCTTTGCGGTGTTTTCAACCTCTTCGACCGATATAAACGTGCCCACCCTGTCGCGGGTCTCGGCGAGCTTTTCGGCGGCCGTCTCCCCTACGCCCTTCAGAGCTACAAAGGGAAGCCTTATGGCGTCGCCCTCAATATTATAAACCTTTGCCTTGGATTTATAAATATCTACCGGTAAAAATTTTACTCCGCGCGCCAGCGCTTCGTTCATGACCTGAAGGCTTGTGAGCATATCGCTCTCCTTTGCGGTCGCGCTTTTGCCCTTTGCCGCAAGCAGCTTTATCTGCATTTTTGCGTAACCTGTGCCCTTTACCGCCGCCTCGGCGTCAAATTCACCGTTTCGCACGGTAAAATAGGCCGCATAGTACTCCTTCATTCTGTATACCTTGTACCACGCAAGACGCAGGGTGGCTATCATATATGCCGCCGCGTGAGCCTTGGGGAACATATACTTGATTTTTAAACAGGAATCTATGTACCAGTCGGGAACCGAGCAGTCCTTCATGGTTTTTATCATATCCTCGGTAAGCAGCTTGGGGGCTTTGCCCTTTCGGACAATCTCCATAATCTTGAATGCGAGGTCGTTTGGCACTCCCTTTTGAATAAGATATACCATTATGTTGTCTCGCGTTCCTATAACCTCAGAGATTGTGCAGATTTTTTTGTCTATAAGGTCTTTTGCGTTGCCGTTGTAAACGTCGGTACCGTGCGAAAGACCGGAAATCTGCAAAAGGTCGCTGAAGTTTTTGGGCTGGGTGTCAATAAGCATCTGACGTGTAAAGTTTGTCCCCACCTCCGGCAGAGAGAATGTGCCGGTCTGCGAATCTATATCCTCGGGCGTAACCCCCAGAGCCTCGGTGGAGGTAAACAGGCTCATAACCTTGGGGTCGCTCATAGGCACGGTCATAACGTCGATG